>NZ_JBVCPH010000005.1:0-261711 GCF_057456235.1 Photobacterium sp.
GCACTGTTTTTGCTCAGGTGTAAGTCGTTGGATAGACTCTAATAGTTGCGTAAAATTGAAGTCTTCCATGCTGGTAGCCTCAAGGAGTTAGCATATCTATCTATAATATAGTTTATCAACTTGAGTACTGAACAGAGCCCTAATTGTATCTGTAAATTAGTGCACGTGTAGTTAGACTGAACTCTGCAACAAAATCCTTTATTACTAAAAGTTTTATATTGTGCGATTTTCTTATACCTCAAGCAATTAAAAACGCTTCACAAATGTATGATAAATCGAATACGCTCTCCAGCGTCTTCGATTTAAAGCAGATAAACGAAATTATTCGCTGCCAATTTACCTTGTTAGGAACACCTCATGATGTATCCAATTTTAAACCTTATAATCTTTGCTTTTCTCATTGGATTATTATTCAAGTTACAACGTTCAGAAAATACACTGTCTAAGCGTGTATTTACCAGCCTAGCGCTAGGTGTGATTTTCGGTGGAACACTACAGTTTATTTATGGCGGCGGTAGTGATGTTATTGCAACTACGCTAGAGTACGTTAATATCGTGGGTGCAGGTTATGTTAGCCTACTGAAGATGATCATCATGCCACTAATTATGGTGTCGATCATTGGTGCCATTATCAAAGTGAAAGATTCGGGTTCACTGGGTAAAATTTCAGGCCTTTCTATCGGTATCTTACTGGCGACAACGGCGGCATCTGCGTTGATCGGTATTTTAGTGAGTAATCTCTTTGGCCTTTCCGCCGAAGGCATTGTACAAGGTGCTCGTGAAATCGCACGAGGCGAAGTATTGACAAACCGCCTATCAACTATTGAATCTGTGTCGTTTGCTGACATGGTGATTTCGTTCTTCCCAGGTAACCCCTTTGCAGATTTAGCTGGCAGCCGTGCAACATCAACTATTGCTGTGGTGATTTTCTCTGCTTTTATTGGCGTTGCCGGTTTAACCTTAATGAAAACAGAACCAGAGTTGGGTAAAAGCTTTGAAAAGTTTATCAATGTTGCTCAGGAAATTGTAAAAACGTTAGTTCGCATGGTGTTGAACCTGACGCCTTATGGTGTACTGGCTCTGATGACTAAAGTTGTCGCGGGTTCAAACTACGATGATATTCTTAGCCTGATTAATTTTGTTGCCGCTTCATATGTTGGCCTTGGACTTATTCTGGTAATGCATTTAATTCTGGTTACATTTGTTGGTGTGAGCCCAATTCGTTACCTGAAGAAAATTCTCCCAGTCTTGACCTTTGCATTCACCTCTCGTTCAAGTGCTGGCACCATTCCTCTTAACGTAGAAACTCAGGTTAAACAATTAGGTAACGGAGAAGGCGTAGCCAACTTCTCAGCTTCATTCGGTGCCACTATGGGCCAAAATGGTTGTGCAGGCCTTTACCCAGCGATGCTGGCGGTGATGATCGCTCCTACAGTCGGTATCAACCCGCTCGATCCAAGCTTCATGGCAACATTGATTGCGATTGTCACAATCAGTTCTTTCGGTATTGCTGGTGTTGGCGGCGGTGCAACCTTCGCCGCACTAATTGTTCTATCTGCACTGGATATGCCTGTCGCGCTAGCTGGCCTATTGATTTCAATCGAACCTCTCATTGATATGGGCCGTACGGCGGTAAACGTAAGCGGCGCGATGACGGCGGGTACAATTACCTCTCGTGTTCTGGGTCAAGCTGACAATGAGATCTTTGAACAAGACAGAGATCTAACCGCACAAGACGCTAAAGCGTAATATCAGCCTCAGCGTCTTATGTACGAAATGAAAACTTCAGATATAAAAAAGATCACTCGTTAGTGCAAGCTATTACAATTTCGTGCGGTCAAGAATTAGAGGGAGCACTGCTCTCTTTAGTTCTTTTTAGAGAGATTTCCACATAAGTTCATGAAGCAAAGCAGCACGCTTTTATCGAATCTTATAACGCGCTCAATGCGCTTTTTAAAGTGATCAACGAGAAGTCGAGGAATAACGTTTCTTTCAAAAGCAAAAGTGACTTCAAAGGAAGTCATTGAGCAATTTTTTAGGTCACCCTTCCAGAGAACGCAGGCTCTTTGAGGTCTCGAATTTATCAAACTTTCAAGTGCTCAAGCCTGCATCTTCAAGTTAATTGGGTATAGAAGGTAATGATTTACTCGAGCGGATTAATAATCGATATCGTTGTCAGTACCCATATCATCATCTTCATCGTACATACCTTTCTGAACACGCTGCGAAGCACATAAATTATAGCGACGTACTTTCTGACTGATTTGATTTGAATATTTGACCCAACACCGACCAAAATCAGAGGTAACCGCCTGTTGTCCGCTGATTTCAGCTAGAAATTGATGCTCAGACTCTTCACCCGGCATGAATATACCATCGCGAAGTCCCAGCATTGTACGGCCATAGTTTTCTAAAAGAGCGGCTTCATTGATGGTGAAAACACCTGAACGATTAAACCCGTGAGGGAAATTTTTATCGTCGTAAAATTTTCCGGAATTTCTCATTACAGTCTTTCTCCTGATAGTTTCCGCTGATATTCTTTCAGAATTGACAGCTTGTAAATCAAACAATTTCCGTTGTGACGATAAAATAATTTTATTGAATATTATGCACATGCCAATATTTGCAACGTATATAAACAGTCGCTAATTTCACATCACTCTTTGATATATAATTTGCTATAAATCCTCATCCTCCCCTGAATCACTGTCTACCTGCTTTTTCCGAAACGGCGGTCCCAACAGATAAGATTTCACCGGATCAACCAAAAAACGATTATTGAGCACGTTGCGCCCCAACAACATTCGAAAACGCATACATTCGCGATCGGTCAGAGTGACTTCGGCTTCAACCTGTTCTGCTCCGATAGATATTGTAGTCAATATGACATAACGCTGTTCAGTATGTCCCCCCGAATCAGTAACATCACGTTGATCGACCAATCGAGCATGACATTCAACCGCTGTTTCAACGTCGTTTTGATAAGGATGAATGTTGAACAGCACCCAAGACTCTCCCTCTTTTTGATAAGGTTCAATACGAAATGCGTGCAATGCACACGTTTTGGCTCCGGTATCAACCTTGGCTTTAACGGCAATACCAAAAACGGGTAAATCGACCCATTCCCGCCAGCCAAGCACAACTTTCTTTTTCCCCATTTTTATTCCGCCTCTGCGGCAACAAGGTTCTTTTCTTGCGTATGAGATTTTTTATCTTTTTGTGCTTTGATTTTTTCAACTTCAGCGTACCAGAACGCCATAAAATCGGCGGTTATTCGCTGCTCAATATTGACCGCCTCTTTCGTTGGGCAAAATACAGTGACCGTTAACATATTTTTCCCTAAATTAGTGCTCGTAATCCGGACACTTGCCTCGCTTCCACTAAGGTTGACTCCCAGGCGCTTATCAATCAGCACACTGTATCGATGGGCAACATCTTGAAATGGCATGCAGTACTCCTTTGCTCTCTCCAAGATAAAATCTCTCGCATCGAAGAAATTGACCGGATCTGCGTCACGAACAATGGCAAAGGAATGAGCAACATAGCGGCGCATAAAGTTTAAGTTTTGAATCGTGTTGGAAATAAATTGATTATTAGGAATAATCAACGTTCTTCCTGTATAGCCATAAGTCATGGTTTCCAGATCAATTTCAAGCAACACAGTACTAAACCAGTCGCTCCTGACAACCTCGCCATTGTTAGAACCAACCCGTATCCAGTCTCCAACAACAAAAGTACGGTTACTTGCCTGATATAATGAACCAAGAAAACACTGAATAAATTCCCGTGTTGCAACAACAAGTGCGACAGCGAAGGCGGCAATAGAAAGCGCCACAAAACGAAGTTCAGATAACCAGATAATTATCAGGCCAATGGCGATTAAAAGGTTCGTCGCATTTTTTATACTGTTTATCCATCGACGCGGAAGCTCATCTTCACCAGAAGGTCGCTGACTAAGATGGCGTACAATCAACCAACGAGCGCTCCACACAATTACAACTAAGACTATGGAGGCAATTAATTTATTTTCACTGATAAAATCGTTCATTAACTCTATACTCCTGAGCCAGTCAACATTGTCATTTAATAGACACCTATTCTGCAAAAAATATAGCCAATTGATAAGTAAATAATTTTATGCTTATTGATTATCCCACTTTAGCCATCGCTTACCCATATTGATCCAAATCGGGCTTACCAGCAACGACAGAGAAATCACGCATAATGCCAGTTGATAACCATACTCACTGATAAGTCCTGACTGCATTCCTACAGCAGACAGCACAAAACTAAATTCGCCTATCTGTGACAACAGCACGCCAGCATATAAGCTGTCGCGCCAGTTAAAACTGGCAACTTTAAGAATAAATGCGTTAATAAACGTATTCGTCAGCAGCGCCATGACGACCAGCACACCGACCTGAAGCCAGTTTGTAAGCAAAAAACCAAGGTTAAGTAACATGCCAATAGAGACAAAAAATAGGGCAATAAAAAGTACCCTGAACGATTCTAAGGTATGATGGACCCATTGAGTTTCTTTGGCAGCATTTATCAACATCCCCGCAATAAAAGCGCCTAATGCCGTGGATAAGTCAAACCATGCGGTAATCAATGCTAAGCCGAAGCAAATACTTAATGAGGTGAACAACTGCAATTCACGATCATCTTTCAACCAGCGTGATAATGGCAGATGGATCTGCTGACGAACGATTATATAGGCAAAAAGTAATCCCGCGGCGATAGCACCCGCCCCCTGTTTTGCCAAATGATATCCGTCAACCTCTCCTGCGCCTAATAAACCCAGTATGATTAGCATTGGGATAATCGCCAAATCCTGGGCTAACAATACACCTAATACACCTTGCCCGACTTTGGAATTGAGTATGCCGCTATCCTGTAATAGCTTAATCACGACAGCAGTACTGCTCAGGCTAATGACAAATCCTATCAGGATTATCCGAGGCATCGGCCATGCAAACCAGAGGCCCAGCAACCAGACACAGGTGACGCTCAAACCCACCTGTAACAGCGTACCGAAAATTGCTAGCTTCCAATTGGCAATCAACTTCCTGGCGTCCGTCTCCATGCCAACAAAAAACAACAGCAGTACCACCCCCATCGCGCCGAGACGGTTGATCACCTCAACATCAGTGATCAGTGCCAGTCCCCATGGCCCCACAAATACACCGGCAACGAGATAGGCGATAACATGCGGCTGATGTAATAACCTAAGTAACAAACCGGTTAACAAGATTAATAACAGAGCGCCCACGACCTGCGGCATTGCTGGATCCATATGCATAACAATAATTCCTTCTCCACTCTATAAAGACACGGCTCTAAATTGGCGGGAGCATATTGACGAAAATACAGATTCAAGACAGGGTTAAATCATGGATATCGTGATCTGGAAAGATTTCGTCTCTTACCACGATAGCTGAAATTATAAATAACATCATAGTAAACGCGACCATCAAGCACGCAACCTTGAGAATTTGCGAAGAAAATCAGAGCTGATGTTAAAATGGATCTGGACCCATCTTTACCCCTTCACGATATCAATAGAAATTGTAATTAATTCCAACCGAGATCATCTCAACATTGGTGTCATCAAAATCATATCGTTCAAATTCCCCGCGAAGTGACACTTGAGCGACCCTGAATGCAACGCCAACACCAAATATCAGGTCAGTTCCATTATCACCGACAAATAAGCCGTCTTTATTGATTAATTTAGCGTTCCATGATTGCAAACCCACTTTAGCGAAAATTTCTAAATTATCACTTACGGGGAGGATCCCTAAGCCAGAAACACCAAAACTGTTAGCCCCAGTATTCATTTTGAGTTCTTCGTTGGGGTATTTGATTTTTACTCCGCCTAGATCAGCGTAGAACCCCTCGATAGCAGTGTACCTATTGAACTGATATCCTCCGAATAGTTTAAAACCCGTGTCGGAATCATCTATTGCTCCACTGCCATCAGCTATCCATGCCTTATCTTCTGATGAAAATTCAAATTGGGTTACACCAATGACGCCACCGACATATGCACCGCTCATGTTTTTCGCACTTGCCAACGCAGGAGACAGGGCGACAATGATATTTAATCCAATTATAATTTTTTTCATTTATAAATTACCGAGGAATATTAAATACACCGCAGTGCAATCTAGCACATTAAAGGCCAACATTATTTTGAGGCTCTTATGGTGGCCAAACCATTAAAATCATCGGAATACCAACCAGAACAATCATGATTTCTAACGGCAAGCCCATACGCCAATAATCGCCAAACTTGTAACCGCCCGGTCCCATCACTAAGGTATTCGATTGATGACCGATCGGTGTTAAAAAGGCGCAAGACGCACCGACGGCAACAGCCATCAAAAAAGGGTCTGCACTCACATTCATCCCTGCAGCGATATCAATCGAAATCGGAGCCATAATGATGGCAGTTGCCGCATTATTAATCACATCCGAGAGAAACATTGTGACGACCAGAGTCAACCCCAGCGTCAAGAATAATGGATATGAGACTGTCAAGCTGAGAACTTGTTCGGCCAGCATCTTAGTCAGCCCCGTCGTCTCCAAAGCTTCACCTATCGGGATCATAGCCATCAATAGAACAATGACCGGCCAGTCAATCGGAAGGTAGAGTTGCTGAACGCGTAAAATGCTCAAAAACAGATAAGCCAGTATAGCCAATATAAAAGCAATGGATAACGGTAATACCTCTGCTACACCAAGCGCAATGGCTGCCACAAAAATACCCAGAGCTAATCCGATACGCCGCGGTAATCCTAAACTCAAGCTTCTCTCCGCCAACGGCAGCATCCCTAGCTCCGGTAGCTGTGTTTCCAGGCTGTCACCAGTTCCCTGTAGCAGCAAGATATCACCGACACGGAATGTTTGACGGCACAATCGACGTCTGATCTGCTTTCCTCGTCGAGCCAAACCCACCAATGCCAGAGAATTTCCACTCAGACGCCGTAAATAATTCACATCTCGCCCTTCAAGAACAGAGCCTGACTGTACCACTCCTTCTGCCAGCGACAAATCACCACTGGTTAGCCTTTTGAACTCACCGTCTGCACTGGTTATAAGCTCCAGATCGCAACTATTCAAAAAGGCTTGAATATCACCCGGATCAGCCTGAAGTATCAGAATATCGCCAGCCTTCAATTGGTATTTATATGGCAAATTTATCGCCCTCCCATATTCCCGGGTTAATCCAATCACCTCAACATGGTTGTCATCCAGTTCTTCCAGCTCTTTGACACCAGTCCCGATCAATTTAGAATCGGCAGGCACAATCACTTCTGTCAAATAATCATCAATTGAGAATAGCTGTTCAGTCGGGCTCTTTCCCATACGAGCTTTAGGAATCAACCGCCAGCCGAAAAAGGAAATGAAGAATACGCCTAAAGCCGCCACGGTGGCACCTACGGCGCTAAAGTCAAAAAAGTTAAACGGGGTTCCGGCAGTCTGGCTGCGCAAAGAGGCAATAATAATATTTGGAGGGGTGCCTATCGATGTCATCATTCCCCCAAGAATACTGCCAAACGCCAGAGGCATTAATAGCATAGCAGGAGAGCGTTTATGCTTACTGGCAGTAGCAAGAGCAACTGGTAGCATCAAAGCTAAGGCTCCTACATTATTCATAAATGCCGAAGCCACCGCGACAATGGAAGTCAATAAAAATACGTGCAGTAATGGGTTATGAATATAATCCAAAATGAGGTGCGTAATCATGTCAACAACACCCGATCGCTTTAGTGCATCACTAATCACAAGTACCGCAGCCACTGTTACCACGGCCGGATGCCCGGCTCCCATGAACGCCTCGTCGGCAGGAATCAAACCGATAATCACACACAATGCTAATGTGATAATCGCAACAATATCGTGCCGAATACGTCCCCATATAAACAGCAGCAAAGCCATCAGCACGATGAAGGTGATCTGATACTGCTCAGTTGTCATGCACAGATCCTTTTAGCAAAGCTATGGGGAAGCGCCCCCTAAAATGGCACTGGTTGCATAATAGCTTGTCTCTCGACTTAAATATTAGCTGTCACACCAGACCTCTGCCATCGTTAAAACGAATCTGGTTAGTTTAGTTGAGGAAGGAGGGAAATAATGAAATCTTCAGCAATTCGAGTTGCTGGTAAAAAATATATTCGTATCAATGCAGTAGATACAATAGTAACCCTGATGAGAAAATCAGAGTGGGCGTAGCCCATCGGTTTCTAACAATAGAAAAGCCTGAAAGTCAGGCTTTTTATTTGTCGAGTCACATCTATTTAAACGACCTGCTGAACAAGCGCTGACAAGCTATCTTCGGCGAAAGTATTATTTTCGGCCATTCGAGCAACATCTTCCTGACTGTATTTTTCACCGTCATAAACCACGACAATACTGGTATCACCCGACTGCAAAAAGTGCGTTTCACCATATTCGGTATAACGCGTGGCCCCGATACTGATTAATGTCTGTTCAGGATAATTAGCGTTCGCTAAATGCTCCGCAATGTTCTCTGCCGGACCAATATCTTGCTGATGATTCATACGATCAACAATCCAGTCCAGTAATTTTTCATGGAAGTAACTATAGCCAATCACAGGACTATCTTCGCCGTAACGAGAAACGTCCTCACCCCGTTTATGAAAACTGGCGATACGGTAACGATCAAGCACACCACCTTGTGATAGCCCGTCAATATCAAACATGGTAGCAGCGACGCCTTTGGTCTGCGCCCCCCAGTTCTTTTTCTCACTGATTTTCTTGGCATTCGGTTTGCGAATCGAGCAGTCATTATAAGCAGCAAACCGTATTGGCTTGAGAGCAGTAACACGATTGTCCTGATATTCAATATCACATAACAGAGCCACTTCTGGCTCTATTTGTAAATTGTCAGCATCATTCGGTGGAATAATGGTATCGCTAGAGAGCGGATAAGTGGATAAGAACCCCGCGCTCTCAGAAGGCACATAGAATGGAAAAATGGCTTTCGGCTGAATTTGTTCTTTTACTTCAACCGTCAGAAAATCATTAGCCTCGCCAGCCTGTTCTAAATGGCCGGCAAAGTTACCCGCCACACCAAAACCAATCACACGTTTAAAAGTCATAATCGCCTATTCATATTGAGGATGCATTCGAACAAGCTCTATTCTAGCGAGCTGGCCTAGCTGTTGCGAGGCTCACAGCACTTAATTTTGTGCTAGCTCAAGATAATTGAACTTTGTTTTATCCTTTAAAAAATAAAGAATTGATGGGGGTTCAGATTTATTTGAATGACACTCACAGAAATAATATATCTACACCAAACCCAGATGCTATAAAGGTATAATTTTTCACACTGGCATTATAGCCATTGGCCTCTATGCCCTATTGAAGCCGTGTACATTTGGTATCAGGATGATCAATCAAAAAATCGCTTTAACCGCTACATTCATAACCATGATGTTATCACCAGCCATGGCGCAGCAAACCGAGCAATCCCCTGCCACTCCACAGGCTAAGGTTCTTAACGGAGAGAATGCTTCAGGCTATGCGGATAACCTGCAGCCTTGGCAAGCCGCGATCCTCACGGCTGACAGGTATATCTCAGGCTGTGGCGCTTCGGTGATCGCTGACACATGGTTGGTAACAGCCGCCCACTGTGTAGATCCACTATTAAGTGATACGGTGATCGCCGGAACTTCCTATATTCTGCAGGGAGCAACTGCAGACATTGACAACCAATACCGTTTCAATGTTATCAAAAAGATCCGCCACCCAGATTATACCGGCCATTATGATCCGTCCAGTCTGGATCATGATATTGCCCTTTTAGAGGTTGACCGTTCATTACTGAACGTAGCAACACCAATCAAAATTGCCACAACTGCAGAACAAGCAATGGCTGATAACCATTTTGCCAATAGCTGGACACCTGATGCTTATTCTGAGCCCAACCTGATTGCATCTGGTTGGGGGGATACCACCAAGACTGATTTACCGCCAAATGAACTGCAAGTCGTAGAACTTTCCGGTATTCCAGATTCACTGTGTAATACACCGTACCAAGTAAAAGATGAAACTCATTTTGTCTGCGCTGACTCTAATGATCCGGCACTGAAAAAAGACGTTTGTGCCGGTGATTCAGGTGGCCCTTTAATTTGGCAGAACCCGACACATATATCCGATTCTGATAAAGGCCAACGGCTTGTCGGGGTAACCAGCAACGGTCCTAATTGTGATATGAAAAATTCAGGCGTTTCAGGTGCACAATTTAATGGCCTATACACCCAAGTTTCTACTTATTTAAGCTGGATTGAAACAGAGCTCAGCTCTCAGACAAAAGCCAGCGCTCGTACAGGAAGCAGCGGAGGATCTGTCCCGCCGCTTGCCGTACTCTCTCTTGCCGCTGTCGGCTTGTTCCGGCGAAAAAATAGCACTATATCCTCATCGTAGTTTGTGTTTAAAACGTATGAAAAAGGGTTCCGATAGGAACCCTTTTTATTTAATAACGCTAGTCGAGATTACTCGTCAGCTAACTCCACCAGCTTGGTTGAGCCACCATGAATTTTTTCACGGCGGCGCTGAATAACAGCAAAGAAACCCGGAATGAGGAAAGTACCGGCAAGCAATACAAATACCAGACCGCCCGTCAGTGATATCCCCAGCGAGTTCTGACTGATATGACCGGCACCCGACGCAAATATCAGCGGTAAGATACCCAGAATAAATGACCATGACGTCATATTCACGGCGCGGAAACGCAATTTACCACCACGTACCGCCGCCTGATCAATATCCAGCTCCTTTTCTTCCCGTTCAATCTTGGCAAATTCCACGATCAAAATCGCATTCTTCGCCGCCAGCGCGATCAGCAGAACCAAGCCGATCTGGGCATACAGATCCAACGGTGTCCCAGTCATACTCAGTGCTAAGAATGAACCTAGCGTAGCCACAGGCACGACCAGAATAATTGCCAGCGGAATACTCCAGCTCTCATACTGTGCCACCATGAACAGATAAATGAAGATCAACGCCAGAGCAAAAGCATAAATTGCCTGATTACCAGCCTTCACTTCCTGATAAGCCATCCCCGTCCACTCATACTGATAACCCTGCGGTAAGACTTCAGCCGCGACACGTTCCATCGCCGCAATCGCGTCGCCGCTTGAATAGCCCGGAGCGGGACTGCCCTGGATCACTGCAGCACGGTACATGTTGTAGCGCCATGCAACATCCGGCTCGAACACCTGCTCAATGGTTGCCAAGGTACTTAGCGGGATCATTTCACCAGTCGATGAACGTACATGGAACCGCTCCAGCGATTGCAAATCGCTACGATACTGACTGTCTGCCTGAAGTGTTACCCGGAAGTTCTTACCATAAAGGGTAAAGTCATTCACATAGATAGATCCCAGATTGCCTTGCAAGGTCTGGAACACGTCGGTCAGGGGAATCCCCAGCTGCTTCGCTTTAATCCGGTCAACATCGACATAGAAATGCGGGACATTGGCCCGGAACGTACTGAACGTGTGCTGGATCTCCGGCTGAGCACTGGCTTTCTGAATCAACTCTCCCATAACATTGGCCAAATCCGTTCGGCTTCGCCCGAGCGTGTCTTCCAATACAAATTCAAATCCCGATGCTGCGCCCATTCCCGGAACAGCTGGCGGACCCATAGCAAACACAACCGCTTCGGGCAATTCTATCGCGGCACGGGCATTAATACGGCGAGTGATCGCGAATGAAGAGTGATCCCCGGCCAGCTCACTACGCTCATCCCACGTTTTCAGTTTGATGAACATCGATGCCCCGTTTGATGCAGCCGCACCCGTCAGGAATGCATAACCGTTGGCAACCGTGATCCCTTCAACCCCAGGTTCCTGCTCAATGATATTCTGAAGTTTAATCGCCGTTTCTTCAGTACGTGACAGCGATGCCGCATCCGGCAACTGGACATTAACCAGTAAAATGCCTTTATCTTCCTGTGGCACAAATGCCGTAGACGTAGTCTTCGCCAATAAGGTAACCGCTAAAACAGCAATCACGAAGAAGCTGCCTAACAGGGCAACTTTACGAACCAAGAAACCCGCTATGACTCCGTATCTAAGCGTAACGGTATCCAGCCCTTTATTGAATTTCTGGAACCAGCGAGCAGTATTATTTCCGTTTTGTTTTAATACCAGAGAACACAGCGCCGGAGACAGGGTCAACGCATTGATCGAGGAGATAACAACTGAAATGCAGATAGTCAAAGCAAACTGGCGATACATGATCCCCGTGATACCAGGTAGCATAGCAACAGGCAGGAATACAGCCAGCAATACCATTGTTGAGGTGATGATCGGGCCCGTGACCTCTTTCATCGCAATCAGGGTAGCTTGCCGCGGCGTCAGACTCGGATCGCGACTCATATTAGTATCTACGTTTTCGATAACCAGAATGGCATCATCCACCACGATACCAATCGCCAGGATCAAACCAAACAGCGTCACCGTATTGATTGTAAAACCAGCCGCAAGCATGACGGCAAAGGTACCAATGAGCGAAACCGGAATAGCAACAACAGGGATCAGGGTCGAGCGTACGCTACCCAAAAACAGGTAAGTCACGGCAATGACCAAAATAACCGCTTCAACCAGCGTTTTAACCACACCTTTAATCGACTCGGCGACGAACAGGGTTGTATCATAACTGGTTTCATAGGCCATACCATCAGGCATATTGTGACTGAGCTTCTCTAGCAACTCCATTACCGCCTCGCCACTTTCTAACGCATTGGCATCAGATTGTAACGATAAAGCCACAATGGAAGCCGGCTTGCCTCGGAAAGTACCGTATCCTTCATAGGATTTCTTACCCAACTCTACCCGTGCGATATCTTTGAGGTAAACAACCGAACCGTCCGGACTAGCGCGCAGCACAACTTTCTCGAACTCTTCCGCGGATTCGAGTCGGCCCTTGGTCACCAGATTAAACTGGACTTCCTGCGCGTTGTTATAAGGAGGCGCACCCACTTTGCCTGTCGCAACCTGCACATTCTGCTCGGCGAGAGCGGCATTGACATCAGACGTTGTCAGCCCCAGATTCGCCATCCTGTCGGGATCAAGCCAAACACGCATTGCGTATTCACCGCCACCAATAACATTAACCTCGCTGATCCCCTGTACCCGCGCCAGCTGATCTTTGATGTTCAGATTGATGTAGTTAATCAGGAACTTATCATCGTATTTGCCATCCGGTGAATAGAAGTTTAAAACCATCAGTAAGTCAGGCGAACGTTTCTTTACTGTCACACCCACCATGCGAACTTCAGCCGGTAGCTTCGATTCAATCTGAGCAACACGGTTTTGCACATTCACCTGGGCCATATCAGGATCGGTACCGATATCAAATGTCACGTTCAGGTTATAAGAACCATCATTGGCACTTTTCGAGGACATGTAAATCATGTTCTCAACGCCATTCACAGAGGCTTCAATCGGGTCAGCAATGGCCTCTTCGACAACCTCCGCACTCGCTCCTGAATAATAAGCCGTTACACTCACCGATGGCGGACTGATTTTAGGGTACTCTGCCACTGGCAAATTCAATACGGCAATTAGACCTGCCAAGGTCAAGATTATAGAGATCACCAGCGCGAATTTAGGACGCTGGATAAAAAAGCGACTCAGCATATTCTTTCCTTATGCATCCGTATTTTCAAGACGAACGGCCATACCATTACGCACACGTTGCAGACCTTTAGTCAGCACGACCTCTTCGGCGACTACGCCTTGACGGATAATCACCCCCTGATCGGTCTGAGGGCCAAGTACCACATTGCGACGCTCGGCAACGTTACCCTCGGTAAGGATCATCACAAAGTCACCTTCCAAGTCGCTTTGTACCGCGCGACGTGGAATAACCATCATTTTCACCGGCTGTTTTTCACGTAACAACACTTGCACATGCTGGCCCGGCAGCAATGCTTGAGATGGATTTGCAAAACTTGCGCGCATGGCGATTGTCCCGGTATTCAAATCGATGCGATTACCAATAAAATCGACTTCGCCGAGAAGCGGATACTCTTTACCATCATTTAATGTCAGAACAACTTCGACATCGCCGTTACCACGACCGCTGCCATCAAGAGTATCGATACCCAGATCTAACCGCTCACGTTCGCTGAGGTTGAACACCGTATGGATCGGGTCAAGACTGACTAAAGTCGTCAGCACACCAGATGAGGGAGAAACCAGATCACCAATACTGGCCTTACTGTCACTGATCCGGCCGCTGAACGGAGCAACAACGCGGGTATATGACAGATCAACTTCAGCGGCATATAACTGGGCTTTAGCCGATTTCAGTTGCGCTTCAGCACCTAGCTTATCCGCAGTCAGCTTATCGAATTCCGACTGACTAATACTGCCTTTCGGCAATAGATTCAGACCTCGATTAAAATCTAATTCGGCATTTTTTAAACTGGATTCAGCCTGAGAGATTGCTGCCTGAGCACTGGCTACTCTTGCCTCATAGGCGGCAGGTTCAATTTGAAATAACACCTGCCCTTTTTCTACCGTCTGGCCTTCGGTAAATAATCGTTCTTTCAGATAACCCGAAACCTGCGCCGTGATTGCCGCGTCTTCAATGGCGTTAGTCCTCCCGACATATTGCTTGCCTTGCTGGTAATCAATGACACTCACAGGCTCTGCTGCAACCAGCGGAATTACCGGGGCTTGTTGTCCTTTTTGATTATCACCACACCCCATAAGTAAACCCGAACTTACGAGTGTCGCGATAATAAGTCTTCTCTTCATTTTGCCGACCATAGTTATAATTAAAAAATAAATTTCTGATGTGCGAATTCAAGGCAACCTGCTAAAAATCACGCAATAAATATCAATAATTTCCTTGTCCGGTACGTTAGCAACCCGGCTTTAATGAAAGCTGAATGACTTTTGATAACACCGGTTTTTGGACAGTTTTATGTTTCAAAACATTTCAACGTCGGGAAGGCAAGAAAAATAACTGGCTAGTGATAAGACCAATAGATATAAGATACTATTGGCGTTAGGATACCGAGGAAGTATTAATATAATGGATTTTTTCCCTGTTTTTTTAAACCTGAAGAATAGAAAAGTGCTTGTTGTCGGCGGCGGTGACGTCGCATGCAGAAAAGTTGATCTCTTGCTTCGTGCCGGCGCTGATATCACAATTATTTCACCTCAGTTACACCCCCACCTGTCTCGCTTAGCGGCTGATCAGCGACTGACCTACATTAAGCAAAAGTACGATCCATCTTGCGTTATAGGGTTCCATCAGATCTGGGCAACGACCGATGCTCCCGAACTGAATCATCAGGTTTTTTCTGATGCCGAAAACGAAGGCATCTGGACCAATGTTGTTGACGATCCACGCCATTGCCATTTTATTACCCCGTCAATGATTGATCGGACCCCGATTCAAGTCGCGATTTCCAGCGGCGGAGCCTCACCCGTTCTGGTACGTTTTATCAGAGAAAAACTTGAAACCCAGCTTCCACAGAACCTGAGTTTGCTGGCTGAGTTTTCAGGTAAACAAAGAGAGCGCATCAAACAGCATTTCAAAACAGTGGATGAAAGAAGAAAATTCTGGGAGCGTTTTTTCCGCCTGCCAACTGTCGAACAAGCAAGCAATATTGCCAGTTTAGAGCAGGCATTCACACTGTTACTGTCCAAGCCCGAAGCCCAGACCAGTCACCTTTACCTGATAGAAACAGGTCTCGACCCGGAAATGCTGACACTAAAAGCACTACGTGTAATGCAGCAATCTGACGTTGTGCTGTACCCGGAAGGAAGCAATGATATTTTCGTTGATCTATGCCGCCGGGATGCTGACCGTGAGCCGTACATACCAGAGACACTTCAGAATCAGGTTCATGCGTTATTAAATGAAGGATTACGCGTTTGTGTACTGGCCCCTAAAGCCACTCACCCTGAAACGCTAACCTCTTTGTGCCAAGAAATAAAGGGGCTGTTTATTCCTTGTATCTAATGTTTAAAAAAACAGATCCCCGAAAGCAAAAAAACGCACATATCATAAAGATATGTGCGCAAAACATTCCACAAAGGGATATCAAGGAGGGAATATTATTTGGTATTACTCTGCTTCAGCTGCAGCCAATTTTGAATTGGGTTGGTTGAGCTTCTGATGTAACCACAATCCAGATGCCTTCATGGTATAACCAAACAGTGCTCCAACAGTCAACGACGGAATGACAAGTTGCCAGTCACCGTTCGCAGCAAAGGTTGCACATGCTCCGATAAAGGTTCCCGGAATATAATTCAACCATGTTTTCTTTGCCTGAAAACACATGAAAAACGATACGATAGCAGTGGCCATATAACCTAAAATTTCAACGCTGAACAGGCTCGACAGGTGAATAATGACCATCGCCCAAAAGACGCCGCTCATATTTGTCACAATGCTCAGGCCAAGGCCTTTGATACCATCTTTAGGGGAAGCAAAGTAGGTTGTGCAACCCAGAAATCCTGCCCAGCTCAATAGACCCAGGGAAACAGCCACCCATCCCCAAATACCAGAAAGAATACCTGTGGTTAATGAAATTGCTACCAGTACCGTCATGTTGTGATCTCGTAAATATATAAAAGCACTTGAATTCGTAAACAGTGTAGTCAGCTACAAAATAAACAAAAGAGATATCGATCACACTATATAAAATTTTGTTGCATGCAATTTCTTGAGAAGATGATCGATCTCACACAAAACAGGCACTTTTCAACATGACTGCAATCTGTATATTTTTTATCGTTAAGCATTCTGTATTACCATCAACCCAGTGTTGATATGTGGAAACAGTTAACTCATATAATTCCGTCTAAGGTATCTATCCAAGCGAGGATACTGATCACCGTGACCTGTATTTACACTTTTCAAATTGCGGTTATCTCAAGCTATGGTAAGTTAAGCTTTTTGTTATCTATATCCCCAATTTATAAACTTCGGAGCAACCCATGGGCCCTTTAATGCTCGATGTCTCAGGCTGTGAACTTAACGCTGAAGAACGTGAAATTATCCAGCATCCTACTGTTGGAGGGATCATCTTGTTCGCACGCAATTATCACAATCGAGCTCAATTACGTGCTCTGACAAAAGATATCCGCCAAACAGCCAAACGCCCTCTTCTTATTGCCGTTGATCAGGAAGGCGGCCGTGTTCAACGCTTTCGTCATGAATTCACTCACCTTCCACCGGCAAAAGCTTTTGCCGAGCAGGACAATGGAATTGAATTGGCAAAACAAGGAGGGTGGATAATGGCAGCAGAACTGCTTGCTATGGATATTGACCTCAGCTTCGCCCCTGTTTTAGATTTAGGCTTTGACTGTAAGGCCATTGGTGATCGCGCATTTTCCGACGATCCGAAACAAATAATAAAGTATGCCAGCCAGTTTATTCAGGGCATGAGACAGGCAGGAATGGCAGCGACAGGCAAACACTTCCCAGGACACGGAGGTGTCATTGCGGATTCTCATCTAGAGACCCCTGTCGATCCACGAGAGACAATAAAGCAACACGATATGACTGTCTTTCAGCACCTAATCGAACAAAACCTTCTCGATGGCATGATGCCAGCCCATGTGGTCTTCGAGGCTTTTGATGACAAACCCGCAAGCGGTTCAGACTATTGGCTGAAAGATGTTTTGCGTGGGGAACTCGGCTTCACCGGAGTCATTTTTTCTGACGATTTAAATATGAAAGGTGCCGATGTCCTGGGCAGTTACAGTGAAAGAGCCATTGCAGCACAACGTGCTGGCTGTGACATGGTAATGTTGTGTAACAACCGTGACGGTGCTATTGAGGCCTTAGATGGGTTACCCCAAACCCAGGTACAGCTACTCGATACGCTGTTGAAAAAGCCAACTGGCGAATACCGCGATCTGATCAAGACCAGAATGTGGCAAGAAACAGAGAATGATATCAACCGATTGACTCAGTCATGGCGAGATAAGAACGCTTAATAGACGTTGCCGAGATCAGTAAGCGGAGCTGTTGAACAAAGGTGAGCTCAAAGAAAATCGGTTCACCTTTCTCCGTTTAATCAATACAGACAATTTGATTTCCCATATGATGATTGTCATTTTTATGTGACGCCATCGTTTTACTGAAATAGGCAAAGTCTCTGAAAATCATCGGCCGGCCAAAATAAAACCCTTGCT
Source organism: Photobacterium sp. (assembly GCF_057456235.1). Taxonomy (NCBI): domain Bacteria; kingdom Pseudomonadati; phylum Pseudomonadota; class Gammaproteobacteria; order Vibrionales; family Vibrionaceae; genus Photobacterium; species Photobacterium sp. The sequence goes on from NZ_JBVCPH010000005.1 coordinate 18,201, forward strand.
GCAAATTAACCCCTTGATCGGCCAAATACTGAGATTGTTCTTCGGTTTCAACCCCTTCCGCAATCATTTCCATTCCGGCTTCTTTACCAAAAGCAATTATTGAATCAAGCAAAGACAGCTTGATATCCGATGTTCCGATGTTTTCGACGAACATTTTATCAATTTTCAGGCTGCGGATATTAAGTTGCTGAATATAGCTAAAGCCCCCATACCCTGTACCGGCATCATCCAACTTAACATCAACACCCTTAAGTCGCAGGTGCTCAATAACATCTGATGCAATAGCCAAATTATTAAAGCGTTTACGTTCGGTCACTTCAAACGCTATTTGAGTGGGTTCCAGATCTGAGTTTCGTAATAAATCGAGTGATTTTTCGATAACTTCAAGACTCTCTAACTGATCAGGCACTACGTTAATACTTATAATTTGCTTAGTGACGTGCCAGTTTAACTTACCGATCTCATTAATGGCTTTTTCCATCAATTGTTCGGTGATCGGGAGTATTTGACCACTTTTTTCAACATAAGGAATAAATTCCATCGGCGATATCATATCCTGTCCGGGACGCTTCCACCGAGCAAGCATTTCACAGCCATACAGTGAATTTGTGGCGACATTCACTATCGGTTGATAATAAGGAACGAACTCTCGCTTTGCTATTCCCTGCTCTACCAAAGAATGTAGTGACATTTTTTTTCTTATCGCTGTACGATAAAGAAAAATAAATAGCCCTCCCATCGCACCACCGAACAGAAACAAAGGTAGCCAAAGGTTATCTTCATACCTATCAAGTAACTCTGTTTTAACAAATGTATTCAGCCGGAGTCCGTTAACAAATTCTGAACTGAACAATGGTTCTTTTGACAGCAGAAATGCGTCACCACGCCAGAAAGAAACGGTGGGATTGTCTATCGATGACATTGAGCTCAGTATACAATCATCACAATATTTATTGCGAAGAGTATCTGATACCAAAGGCTCCATATGGACCAGCATCGTCCCTCGTTCATCTTTCCACTCAGTCACCAATATATTTTGTTCATTACGGGATTCTGATGTCACCCATAGCGAAATATTTGAACTTAAATTTTTGATTAAGGGCGTCAGACGGCTCTCTGTATCAGCGCCTTTAAAGCTGGTGCATTGTTTGCCATTTCGCGTTTGTAGGGTAATACGTCGAATAATATAATCATTGTAAGCAATATGCTGCAGTTGATGCTCATCCAGAGCCCCACAATCTAATTGAAACTTTTCCGATAACTTACCCAAAACAGCTGGAAGTTCAGCAAAATTCATTGAATAGGTCTGAAGTAACTCTTTAGAATCTGTACGAATAACGTAGGAAAGCTGTAGCCTGGAAAAGTATCCAGTCGATAGTGAAAAAAGAAAAGCTAAGCCAATCACAAATGCGAGTGCATAAAGCTCCGTTTTAAAATGGGCTATCTTTGTGAACGCGCTCATTTCTTCATATCCGTCTGTAAATTAGCTGAACTTAAGCTATGTAATATAACTAAGTTTTATCTCCATATATTCGTTAACCATATTCATTAGCAAGATTATTAACAAGCAATTATTTCAATAAGTTAGCGACACAGATCACGCCTTAGTTCAAAAAATTTTCAAAGAAAAAAAAGTTACCGAAATAGTATAAACAATGGTTATACCGTATAGCGTAGATAAATAAAATAACCCGTATAACCAGAGAGGAGAGAAGCTCAGAAATCAACGTACCTTTGCAAAAAGGTCATATAGAGAACGGCAGCAAAGGAAACAGCAGAAAAATACGATTAAGAAATTAATCATATTCGATAGAACAGCGTCAAAACGCCAGATAGGACCTTAGAAGCTAAAGTGCATCACGTGAACGGTCTACATCTTTGGTACACTTTTTCTCTTTTACAATGATGTAAACAGCACCAATGATAAAGGCCAGAACTAACACGGTTTCCATAATTTAACCTTATACAGTCTCGGTTACAAATGACTGATACCATATTCAGCTCATGGTCAGCCTAAAACGTTAAGTTACGGTCTAAAAAATGTCTCTCACTAAAAACAATTTTTAGACTTGAAAAGAAGATACCTTACTTGGCTTAATCTTGCACAAATGACTTGTCAGATTGTGATAAAAAATGGCCTGTTTTTCAAGCAGCGAGTCCTTTAAAGTCATATCTTTGTATTATACACACTAACTTTAGCAGAAATTGACATTAGCTTACGACTGATGATTGGATGATCAAGTACAAAAAAGCGGCCGAAGCCGCTGTCTATAATCAAACTACTCACAACGAGTAATTCAGATCACTGGAAAATGATGCCGCTTACAACCATCGTTCCTGCCCTGTAAAGCTAACTGACAACCAGGTTTCACCTAGATCATCGGATAACTCATCCCATAACAGCTGGCGAATATGATCCTGCCGCTTAGTTGTCCATCTTGCATCATCTTTAACCAAAATATTGATTTCAAGATCATACTGACGCCCGATTTTAGCAAAGTGGTGTGTATAACCATCAAAGTGATATTTTTTTGAAAGGGCTTCTATCACACGATCGACGTGACGCTGCGCCTTATTTTTCGGCGCAACCAATAACACCTCTCGAATGTTACGACGTAACACCTTAATCGGTAAAACTGATGCCGCAATAGAAAGAGTGGAGACGAGGATTGGGTCAACATAAGCGTTCCAACGGGAATAACCCATTGAGTCAAAAATAACCACCATAATGAAACCAACTAAGATGGCGGCACTCAGTATGCCATCGACTAACCATTCTTGTGAGTCGATACGAACCAGTTCTGAATCCACACTTTTAGCGATGTGGGTTTCTGTATAGTAAATAGCAAAACAACAAATGGTTGATAGCACTGCATAGGTCAGTGCGTGTTCCAGGACAATATCATGACCGCCTTTGACAATGGTTTGCACACCGCTAATGAAAGCGAACAAGCAGGTAATTAAGATGAGCAAGCCATTGATGACATTAATAAGCGGTTCGATATGCGCATAGCCGAACTGGAACTGCCTGTCATCAGGTTTGGAGACTAAATACGCGGTATACAGACTTAAACCCGTCATACCCATACTTAGAAATGAAAACATACCGTCAAGCAAAATGGCATTAGAATCAACATACAATCCATAGCCAATACCCAGGCTGGCAACTAAAACAGTACCAGCTAGAGATAATTTCAGAGCAAGACGTTCTTTACTAATTTTACGGCTAGTAGCCATATTATCCTCCTTTCACTTTCTGTAATAAATGTATCTTTCAACACCGTTATATCTCAAAACGGCTCTTTTTCAAAATCACTATTTAGTCACCATCGAAATTTGTGTATACGATGGGAATGTGATAGCGGGTATAAAAACATGTTAGGGAACGCGTATAATCAAGTAACTAGAACGTTTCAGGTCAGGTTCTTTAGGAAGGCAATACATCATCAAGCCACTGTCCAAACTCTTTTTTCCGTAAGGCGGTATTCAGAACAGCCTGCTGCTTACCTTTCTTGAACACAATAATCGTTGGAACACCTCGGACTCGATATCGTGAAGCCAGCGCCCTGTGCTGATGGCTGTTCACTCTTAAAAAACGTAACTGCTGCTTACGTTCAGCCGCCACTTTTTCAATAATGGGCTTAAACATATTGCATGGCGTACAGTTCGCTCCCCAAAAAGTCACCACAACAGGTTTAGGGCTCAGGATCAGCTGCTCAAAATTATTTGCATTCGCTTCCACAGGCTTCCCATCTAACAATGGTTTATTGCAATGGTCACAACTCACCGTATTTGACAATGATTGAGCCGCGATATCTGCCCCCTTGCCACAGTGGGGGCAATCAACAGTAATTAACTTCATTATTTATTCCAGTTCCAACTCTCGCCGAGAGAAAAGTCACATATTTTATACCAGGCACACTAGGCTCTTATTGAATCCGATGAGTAGTCTATACGGCGTGATACCAATCGGTATTATCTTAAATATCAGTATACAAGACATCACGGAGTAAAAGTAGATTCAACACTGCGCAATCTATGCTCAAGTGATCTCAATATGGAGGAGTCAGAGCAGCTCAACGAGTTCAGTTCAAACACAATAAGTATCGGAATGATTACTCCCTTTTAAGCTCATTGAGGCTGAACTGGGGACGCTCAGTCACTCTCTGAGCGAGGTTTATTGGCTTCTATGGCAGGTTTATTCGTTTCTTTGCAGCTGTAGTTGCTCAATATCACTGAAAAAAGTAATGATCTTGGCTCTGCTTACATTGTATTTAAAATCTGTACTTTCGCAGATATCCTGAGCATAGCCTTGCTTCTTGGCGTTTTTAGTTTGGAAAAACTCACATGTGGCACGTTGTTCACATGCCATGTCCCGCTCTGAACTCAATTCATCCCACTGAGCTGAAAAATATTTTAGGGCAAAATCTAACTGATCATAGTTTTCATCTGTCAGCTCTGGGCGCAGTACACTCAGCTCCTGCTGACGTTCATGGATAAATTCGTCAAAAGACTCTGATAAGCTGTATGTCGATGTGCTATAGCACTTGTCTTGCACAAACTGGCCTTGCTGGCTTAACTGATCATGAAAAGGCTCCTGAGAAGTACAAGCCGTGACCAGACAAAGTGATAGAAAACCTGAAAACAACTTCATAACCCACCACAGGAAAATTAAGAACACCCCGGTGGTGTTCTTAGTAAAGTATTACCGATTCTTCCAGAGTGTCTATGTAAACCCCATATAGTCTCAACTATAAGACGCCATCACCCGCTAAGCCGGCAGGATTATATTAATAAGCATTTGATTTAGAGTGTAATTTCAAAAAGACCGTTCCTTCGCTCACTTACAGATGGCTCTGCGGCAACGAAGTATTTCTTATGCAATAGAGGGCGGAGTATCTGAGCGATTCAGAGCGTTTTGCACGTGGAATTAATACGAAAGGTGAACTCTGGAATAAAAAATCCGGAACCAATTGGTTCCGGATTTTTGCTGATTATTGAGCTTTAAAGATCTGAGCTGATTCAAGCTGTGTCATCTGGCGAGTTTTGCGCCAGACGAAATAAAAAATGCCCATCATCATGAGCATTGATGGAATCGCTATCATCGGATAACTCATTAAGGTTAACTTTCCGAGTTCTTCGTTAAAAGCCGCAGAGCCGGAAGGACTGGTTACAATCGTGGTAGCTAAGATATAGTTCATCACCGACGAGAAAATAAACGTGCTGGCAAATAAATAGTTAGACTGTACAAGACAACGATCAAATTGATCTTGCTTGTTATTCATCGCTAATTTTTCCCTGATCAAAGGAAGATTTAAAACGTTATCGTTTAAAAGCATCTTACTGACAACAGGATATTTAGTGTAGGTTGAAATAAATACCCCCAAGCCAATTAAGCCAGGGATCAGGGCTTCCTTAACGGCTAACCACTTGGTATCCAGTTCTAACAGACCTATACCACCAGTAAGCAAGATGCTGACAAAGCCTAGCAATGAAATAAAATTAAACTTTTTGAATCGGATCAGTTCGTAGCCACCAAAAACAACAGGAAATGCTAATGCGATAACAAGCGCACCAACCGAGCCAAGATGGTCGTCACCACTCAATTTCATCAGAATGACAGACGGTACAATGACGTTAAAGATCAAATCAGTAAATGGGTTCGCTTTTTTTTCAGCCATAATCTCATTCAAAGGTTACTAAAGAAATGCCGGTCCATTGTTCCGCTATTTTTCGATGCTGTAAAGAGGTATCACGTTACAAAGCATTAAAGTAGAGGACCATCAGAACCGGAAAGCTCTACAATACACTGATAGCTGGTATAAAATAACCTCCGTACTGAAGACCGTTCTAACTGATTGATATTGCCTTAATGCGCCCTAATTCCCCATCAGCCATTAGGGAAAGTGAAGAAGAACAGATGGTGCTAACTCTGACAAAACAAAACCAATACAAGCCGGCAAGATAAACGCCACCCCGACTATGCCTGCGGCATAAATCATCACATTCATTACACTCTTTACTTTTTTATACTTATTCATTGTGTGTATCCGATACCCAACCCCTCATGATGTGAGATTCAGAACTTCCACTGTATCTTGAGGTACTTGGATATATAGCATGCCATCAAATTGTTGAACGCTACTGTACTCCGCTCCTGTCATTTTTTAAACACGTCGTTTTGGAACACTTTGTTCTATTATTTTGAACAATCCCTCATTTAGTTCGTACAGGCAAAATCTGCCCTCCTCCTCCATACTCAATCCGATACGTACGAAATCAAAAAACACGAAATGGCGTTGTGCGTACATCACACAATTTAAACAGGAGTCGAGTGATGACTAAACCGATTGTGGCCAATAACCGTCCGCTCAAAGTTCACCTTAATGCGGGCGAGGAGTATCACTTCTGTGCTTGCGGCCGTTCAGCCAACCAACCATTTTGTGATGGCTCTCATCAAGGTACAGGTATGACCCCAAAGGCTTTTAAAGCGGATAAAAGCAGTGAAGAATACTTATGTGCCTGTAAACATACTCAAAATGCCCCTTTCTGTGATGGCACTCATCGGCAATTCTCAGTAAGTGATATCGGTAAAGAAGGTCCAGGTGTACTAAGTCGTCATGATGAGATGCCAGTTGCCACCGCAACAAAGGAAGAGCCCACAGTCGCTTTCATTCATCAACTGGCTCGGGAAGGCCTGTCAACATTGGGCCACCACGGCCCTATGACGGCCATGGGAGTGCCACGCTACCAATTGCCCCTGTGGGATGACATCCAAATCATGGTGGCGCAGCTGGCCGCCAAGCCATTACCGGAAGAGACGAAAGTGGGTACCGAACTGGTTATAGGCCCGAAAGCAAAACGACCATTAGTGCTTGATATACCACTTTTTGTCTCTGACATGAGCTTTGGTGCGCTTTCGGAAGAAGCCAAAACGGCATTAGCTATGGGGGCTGAGCTGGCCGGAACGGGGATCTGCTCAGGTGAAGGCGGTATGCTCGCAGAAGAGCAACAAGCTAACAGCCGTTATTTTTATGAACTGGCCAGCGCCAAATTTGGTTACCACGAGGAATTACTGAAAATGGTACAGGCATTTCACTTTAAAGGAGGACAGGGAGCTAAAACGGGGACAGGCGGTCACCTTCCTGCAGCCAAGAATGTCGGAAGAATTGCGCAAGTACGTGGATTAACAGAGGGGACTGACGCAATTTCCCCTCCTACATTTACCGATCTAAAAACCGTGAAGGATTTCGCCGAGTTCGCTAATAATGTCAGGGAAATCACCAACGGGATCCCCATTGGATTCAAGCTCAGTGCTAACCATATCGAACGTGACATGGGATTTGCTCTCGAAGCTGGCGCAGACTATATCATTCTTGACGGTCGTGGCGGTGGTACGGGAGCGGCCCCGCAATTATTTAGGGATCACATCAGCGTGCCTACCATTCCGGCTTTAGCGCGTGCCCGTTACTTTCTTGATAAGCAAGGCATGACAGACTATGTCACTCTGATCATCACTGGTGGCATAAGGGTGCCCAGTGATTTTATCAAAGCCCTGGCATTGGGTGCCGATGGCATTGCCATTGCTAACAGCGCCATGCAATCGATCGGCTGCGTGGCTGCTCGTATCTGTAATACTAATAATTGCCCGGCAGGTATCACGACGCAGAAAAAGGATTTACGCCAGAAGTTAAATCCCGACAAAGCGGCCAAACAGCTGGCTAATTTTTTTGCCGCCTCAACCGAACTGATGCAAGTAATGGCAAGAGCCTGTGGCCACCGCCACTTAAATCAATTTAATAAAGATGATTTGGCAACATGGGATCATGAGATGGCAAGATTAGCCGGTATTGAATACTCAGGGTTTAAACAGCGGGATTGAAGTATTGTTGCTCAATGTATTCTGTGCTTATTCACAGATAGCTAACGTCTAATTGCATAACAGAAAAAAGCGATTATGCTGGGACCTGTTTAGCTGATTATTTCAAGGGGATCCCACTATGCTTGATACCACTAATACGGCACTACTGATTATAGATGTTCAGGGTAAACTGGCACAGATCATGGACGAGAAAGAGGCACTGTTCGGTAATCTTGAAACCATGGTCAAAGGCGCAAATATCCTTGGACTACCTACCCTTTGGGTAGAACAATTGCCGGACAAACTCGGAACAACTATTTCTCAGATTACGGATAATATCGAACTGCAAAAACCTGTAGTTAAAAGCACCTTTAGTGCTTATCGTAACCCGGAATTTGCTGCTGCACTCAAAGCAACAGATTGTAAAAACGTGTTAGTGACCGGTATTGAGGCCCACATTTGTGTGTATCAAACAGCGATAGATTTACATGACGCCGGCTACCATGTCGAAGTGATTAGCGATGCCGTATCTTCACGGACCCCGCAAAACAAACAGCTTGCTCTAGATAAAATGCAGCACGCCGGAATCAACCTTACTTGCACGGAAATGGCGCTATTTGAGTTGCAATCTATCGCGGAAGGCGAGCGCTTCAAACAAATGCTAAAAATCATCAAATAATCGAAAGGCTTAAAAGAAGAAAGTTAGAATGTAGCCCAATGCTGTTCACTGGGCTATATCGACTTCAATTCCTATTACTTATCTTTCACCGAATGACGGGCGATTTCACTCGACAGTGACTGCGCCTTCATTGCGAAGACCGCCATGAGTAATGCCGCCACAGCGACCACCGCCATACCTGCATAGATTAAGCTGAAGCCTTGCTCTAATATTGTTGAGTCAAAGTGCGCTAAAGCACCGTCACTACCTTCCGTGATCAAGGTCGGAACCTTACTGTGAAACAGCGCTGAACAAATCGCAACACCAATCGCCCCACCCAGTTCCCGGCCAAAGCCAAATAACGACATTCCGATGCCACGATCTCTTGCTGGCAACACATTCTGAACCACCACACTCAATGCCGGTAACGTAAATCCTAACCCGAGACCTGCTGACGCCAAAGCGAACGGCAGTAACACATCAGCATGAAGTTGCCACAAAGCTAAGGTTGCCAATAAAAAACCAACGACAACAAAGGGTTTATAATAGCCTCTCTTTGCAATTTGTTTACCACCGAAATACGCCCCTGCGGTAATACTGCACATAAAGATCATCATCACCAGACCGCTGCCGGATGCCGTCATACCCTTTTGCCACTGCATTTGTAATGGCAGATAAACCAATACCGCAAACATCAGCAGTTGTGAGCAGAGCATCAGCAATACACTCACCAAATACCCCGGTAAAAAAACCAGCCGTACGGGTAGAATGGGATCTTTTGCTTTTCGCTCAACCCAGACCAATAGCATCACCGTCGCAGCCAGAGCGCCGCCTATGACTCCCATATCGATAGTCGATTCAGGTGAAATAAGTAACAGCAGCAAGGTCGTTGTGGTCATTAGCAACCCTGCACCTTTCCAGTCAAACTTAGACTTACGCCCGGTATTAAGGTGCTTGAGGTTTTTATTGATCATCCATAAAGCCAGGCCTCCCAGCGGAATATTAATCCAAAACACCCAGCGCCAACTCAAATGCTCAGCAAAATACCCCCCCAGCATCGGGCCAGCAATACTGGATACCGCATAAACCGCAGAGATATAGCCCTGATATTTACCCACTTCACGGGCAGGAATACTATCGGCGATCACCGTGAATGCTAAGGCAATCAAGCCACCACCACCGATCCCTTGCAGCACCCGTGAAGCAATCAATGTCGTTAAATCTTGTGACAATGCACAAGCCACAGAGCCGCCAACAAATAGAAATATGCTGCTATTGAGCATTTTTACGCGACCGAACATATCACTTAACTTGCCATAGACTGGCAATACCGCTGTTGCGGCTAGCAAATAAGCCGTGACCACCCAAGTGAGCGCCTGCCCCGCCCCTAGTTCTTGCCCAATAATAGGCAAAGGGGTTGTGACAATACTTTTTTCTAAGGAACCCAAAGCGATAACGAGCGCAACGCTAGCAAAAATTGTCTTAGGTGACATACATTCCCCCATAAATAAACAATGTTAAAACAACTTAACCGATTCGAAAACAGGATATAATGAGTCTCATCATTCCAAATATGGGATCATTAAATGAAGCTTGATGACTTAGACCTTTTTTTATCTGTAGTGAAGGCTGGCAGCTTTGCCATTGCCGCCCGGCAAAGGGCTGTCCCTACCAGTACTCTTAGTCGCAGAATCCAACAGCTAGAATCAGATACCGGACGTAAGTTACTGCTGCGACATGCCAAAGAGTTGAGTCTGACAAAAGACGGGCAACTGTTAGTACAGCAATTCTCATCGCTGTTTGATGATATTCACCTGCGTCTGGAAAATGTCGATAAAGAAAAAGAAGACTTTTCCGGACTTATTGTCATCAATGCCCCGATCATTCCGCTTCAGCATCAGATTGGACCGATTGCGTTAGAGTTTGCCAAACAGCATCCCCAAGTACAGATCCGTTTTCAATTGGGTAACCAAAATGATTATTATCTGCGTGGTGACATCGACATCGCGCTGCGATTTGGTCACCAGCCAGCCTCAGACTGGGTAGGACGTAAACTGTCACACAGTCCATCGGTACTGTGCGCAACACCGAGCTACTTACAAAACAAACCGGGATTGACCCACCCCAACCAACTAAGCTGCTATGATCTGCTTTCACCAAACCCCAAACAACGCTGGGTATTTACACAGACTGAAGCTGATACATTTAGGCTAAGCCCCAATGCTCGAATTCAATCCGATGAGCTGGAATGTATTTATAATGCCGCCATTGCCGGCTTGGGTATTGCTCGTTTGCCTCAATGGTACGCGAAATCGTCGCTTCTAAACGGACAGTTAGTGCAGTTGTTGCCCGACTGGCAAATGGAAGGTTCAGATGTCTTTATGCTGCATCCACAACGAAAACTGCTTTCAGAACGTACTCAGGCGTTGGTCGACTTTATTTTTCAACACTGGCTACCTCTTGATACCTACAAAAATAACATTTAAAAAAATGCGTCTTTACCCATTGACTAAAACGCGCTGATTGTCTATCTTATTTTTTAATGAGAAATAAGATAGACAATCATATCTTTTCATCACCATTGGTTGGGAATGCGGTTGTGATAAAACCGACGCTACCCCCATCTATAATTATAAACACGCTTAATAATTGAGATGCTTATGTTTGCAATTACTCATGTTAACGTTTTTGATGGTCGCAGCGTTCTTTATGACCAAGCAATGATCATTGAGCAAGATACTATTCAGGCTATCGTACCGATGTCTGCAGCGTACCTTCCTGAGAAGACCTTCAATGCCAATGGGTTACTTGCAACATCCGGTTTTATTGATATTCAATTAAACGGCTGTGGAGGTGTATTACTCAATACCGATATTAGGAAAAATACCCTCGATGTCATGAATGCCACCAACCTCAAAAATGGTACAACGCAGTATCTGCCGACTTTTATTACCAGTCAGGCTCCGTTGATGAAACAGGTGATTGACTTGATCGCAGATATCGACGATCCGGCCAGTCAGGGTATCTTAGGCCTGCACCTCGAAGGTCCATTTATTAGTAAAGAAAAAAAAGGGGCGCATCAAGAGAGTTTCATACGCCAACTGGATGAGACAACCGCCCATTACCTTGCTGATAATGCGAATAAGATCCGTGTCGTTACCCTTGCGCCTGAAAACACACCACAATCGGTTATCGATATTCTCACACAAGCAGGTATTACCGTTTCATTAGGCCATACCAACGCTAGCTACGATGAGCTGATCAGTAAGCAAGGCGTAACAATGGCGACTCATCTCTACAATGCCATGACACCTTTAGGCTCTCGTGAACCGGGCACGGTGGGTTACATCTTCGATAAAAAACCCCATGCCGGCATTATTGTCGACGGCATTCACTCTTCATATGCTTCCGTCCGTATCGCCCACCAGGTGCTGGGGGAAAAATTATTCTTGGTCACTGATGCTGTAGCGCCTGCCGGAACGGATTTAACCGAATATAATATGGCTGGTACTACTGCATATGTAACAGAAGGTAAGTGCCATTATAAAGACGGGACAATAGCCGGATCTGCCATTACCATGATTGATGGGGTGAAAAACCTGATTGATCACGTCGGCCTTAGCCGCGAAGAAGCATTGCGGATGGCAAGTTTATACCCGGCAAAAGCATTAAAGATTGATAATGAATATGGTCGATTAAAAACCGGTTACAAAGCGAACATCGCCTTACTTGATGAGAATAATCAGATACAGACCGTTTTCCAAATGGGTCAGATGCACACAATTTAAGTTTGCCACGTTACATATTCGCGTAATACGTTTCTTGTGATTACAGTCGAGATCGAAAAAGGGGCTAACTTAGCCCCTTTTTAATAATTCATTTTTAATAACAAACAGTATCTGACAAGCTACTTTCTTCAGCCATTACGCAGCTTATGCCGCCAATGGCTTCTTTTTCATAGCGGATTTTGATGTTCTGTTCATCTGGAACTCACGTAGTTTAAAGTACAGGTAAGTCACGACGATAGAAAAGAACAAATAAGACAATGAGAAAACCAATGGGGAGTTGATCAGATTCGCTTCTAAGCTCCACATCACCCCCACAACGGTAACGGTCATTTTCGCCATCATTCCCATCAACAACAACAATGCAGCAAGTTGCGGATAACGCGTTGAACGGAACGCCAGCCAATAACCAGCACCGACAGCAACAGCTGCGATACCAAAGCCAACCATAAATGAATGGAAATGTTCACCAGAAAGAACACCTGCCACTATCGAAACCAGAAAGATCAGACCGAATTTCATAAACGCCTCAACGAGTATTATTGGATAAAGCGTCCCTTCAAAAATAATCTTTGTCCACAGTCTTATTTTTACATTTTCTGTTCGGTTTTCATACAAAGCGCCATTTGGTCGTTACAGAATAAAAGAGTTTTTTTCCATTAATTTAAAACCAGATCCCCCCCAATCCATTGATAGTTATTTAATTTTACCAAAGTGGCTAAGGTCATGTTAAATAACCGGTAAATTGTAAGAAGTTTTTACAAACATACTTTTGTAATTAATTATTCTGAAATTGACTGTTAAATTCAAAATCCAGTGATAGTTCTGCGCCTATTTTGGCCAGAAAACAGCACTAGATATGGAATTTTATATTTCATTATTGAAACCAAAGAATCATCAGGATCACGGTCCTGTCATAAAAAAACCACCAATAACAATAAGTTATTGGTGGTTTATTGACTCATAATAGGTTAGATCGGTGAATAAATCTTATACGGACGCCAGCTCCTCGACTTTCTCTATCTTCACTGCAGCTACTTTAAATTCCGGAATTTTGGCGTAAGGATCTGTTGCAGAGCTGGTCAGGCGGTTAGCTGGCGATTCGACAAAGTGGAATGGTACAAAAACCACACCTTGCTGCATTCTCTTTGTCACGAATGCCGGCGTTTCTATGCTTCCGCGACGCGTCGATACTCTCAGCATTTCGCCGTTATGAATACCTAACCGCTCAGCATCAGCAACCGAAATCATGGCTCGCGGCCCGGCCAGGTTATCCAACCCTTTCGTTTTGCGTGTCATGGTCCCGGTATGGAATTGCTCTAACAGACGACCGGTTGTCAGTATCAACGGGTATTCTTCATCTGGCAATTCTGCAGCATAACGGAACGGAATTGCGGTCATTTCGCCTTTACCACGGGTAAATTGCTCGGTATGCATGATACGGGTGCCGGCGGGCGCATTCTCATTACATGGCCACTGAACCCCCTCTTTACCGACACGATCCCAGCTAATACCTGCATACTGAGGCGTCAACTGAGTGATCTCTTCGGTAATATCCTGCACCGACTGATAGGTCCAGTCACTGCCCATTGCATTCGCGATGCTCTGGATGATCCACCAGTCTTCTTTGGCTTCACCAGGTGGATTCACCGCCGGAGAGATACGCTGCACCCGCCGCTCAGTATTGGTGAAGTTACCTGATTTTTCAGCAAATGAACAAGACGGTAACACCACATCTGCATACTGCGCTGTTTCTGTCAGGAAAATATCCTGTACGACTAAGAAGTCCAGCTTTTCCAGTGCTTCAATGACATGCGCCTGATTAGGATCACTCAGTACAGGGTTTTCACCCATCACATATAAGCCTTTGACCTGATCATGGCATGCCGCATCAATAATTTCAGTCAGAGTCAGACCAGATTCTTTCGGCAAATCCGGTTTATTCCATGCGTCAGCAAACTTGGCGTGAACATCAGGCAAATAGACTTTCTGATAACCCGGGAGGTTATCAGGCAAGGCCCCCATATCACAGGCCCCCTGTACATTTGACTGGCCACGTAGTGGGTTAATGCCGCCACCTTCAATGCCGATGTTGCCACACAGCAGTTGCAGGTTAGCAATGGAGCGGACGTTATCGTGACCCGTCGTATGCTGGGTAATACCCATTGAGTAATAAACTGCAGTACGCTCGGCTTTACCGATCATTTCCGCCATTTTAATCACGTCAGATGCCTTAACGCCGGTGATCAACTCGATTTTATCGGGTGCGTACTCTTCGCTCATCACTTCTGCTTTAAGTACATCAAATCCTTCAACACGCTCGGCAATATAGACTTGATCGTGCCAGCCATGCTTAATGATTTGCTGCATGATCCCGTTCAGCAACATCACATCCGTGCCCGGACGATGCGCCACATAGATCTCTGAATGCTCGGCAATATCAATACGCTTCGGATCGGCCACAATTAAGCGTGCCTTACCATGGCGAATGGCTTGCTTGATATGTGAAGCAATGATCGGGTGGGCAGAGGTTGTGTCAGAGCCAATAATAAACACCACATCAGAGTGCGCAATACTTGGAATATCATTGGTCATCGCACCACTGCCAATAGATGCCTCAAGCCCGCTCACTGTTGATGCATGACAAAGCCGCGCACAGTGATCGACATTATTAGTGCCGAGCTCGCGGCGAATAAATTTCTGGAAGGCATAATTATCTTCATTGGTCGTTTTGGCCGATGAGAACCCCGCTAAGGCATTGCCACCGTGCTCGGTTTTAATCCCCTTAAGCTTATCCGCTACCAACGCTAATGCATCTTCCCAACTTGCAGCTTGTAATTTGCCATCTCTGCGGATCAATGGCGTAGTCAGGCGCTCATTGCTATGAATGAAATCAAATCCGAAACGACCTTTAACACAGAGCATTCCCTGGTTCACCGGGGAATCTTTTGCACCTTGCACATAACGGATCTGGTTCAGAGATTCGTCAACAAACATGGTCAGCTTACAGCCGACGCCGCAATAGGTACAAATGGTATCGACGGGAGTCAGCATTTCAATTCGGCCTTGCGACTTATCCCGGCTGTCTACGAGCGCCCCGGTCGGACATACCTGGACACAGGCGCCACACTGCACACAATTTGAATCGCCCATGCTGTAACCATTTTCAAAGCCCGGTCGACATGCGGGACGGTTGGCACGCGTTTCGCTATCGCCAGCACCACTGACGGGCGCGCTTGATGAGAAGTTGAGTACGCCGTGTACCCCCTGCTCATTACAGGCCTTGACACACTGGCCGCAGCTGATGCAGCGATTGGCATCAAAAACGATAAATTCCGAGCTATCATCAACACTGAATTTCTGACGGCTCTCGTGATTGAGATTGGTTTCGGCAACCTTATATTCGGTCGCATAGTCCCGCAGCTTGCAGTCGGTATTCGCCTGGCAACCGCACTCCAGACAGCGAGCTGCTTCGCGCATGGCTTCTTCGTTGCTAAACCCGGTTTCCACTTCACTTAAATTAAATGCACGATCGGTATTACTTAATTCCGGCATCACAGCACGCATGGCTTTTTTAATACCGGCGAAGTGTTCGGGATCGACCTGCTTCAGTTTGCTTTCTTTTTGCGAATTGAACGGCTTAACCGGAATATGTTCCATATCGCCATTAAAAAAACGATCAATCGCCTCGGCAGCAATACGCCCGTCTGCGACCGCTTCAATGGCAGTCGCCGGACCTCGGCGGAAATCACCGATACTGAAGATATTCTCCAACCCTGAGTGCATGGTATTCGGATCCGATTCTTGCGTTAGCCAGCGCGTCACCGGCAGCTTAAGCTCTTCACCTTCAAGGAAATCAAGATCCGGCTTTTGCGATACCGCCGCTATCACGGTATCGAAAGCTTCGGTAAAGAACTCTCCGGTTGCTTCAGGTCTGCGACGACCAGACGCATCCGCTTCACCTAATGCCATTTTTTCCAGTTTAATATCGCAAACACGTCCCTGGTCGTCTGCAATATTTTCAACCGGGTTGGTTAAGAAATGGAATTTCACCCCTTCATGTTCGGCCTCAACAATTTCATAATCTTCCGCCGGCATTTCATCACGGGTACGTCGATAGATTAACGTTGTATCGGCCCCGTCACGAACAGCTGTTCGGGCACAGTCAATGGCAGTATTACCGCCGCCGATAACGGCCACTTTTTTACCGGTAATAAAACGCTGATCGGTCACATAATCTTTAAGATAATCGACGCCCAGGTAGCAACCATTAAGATCGCTGCCCGGGTAATTCATCTCGACGGCTTTCGATGCGCCCACCGCGAGGCAGACAGCATCAAACTCTTTGCTTAACTGAGACAGGGTGAAGTCGACACCGAGCTTTTTAGAGGTCTCAACCTGCAGGCCGTTGCGGCATATCAGCTCAATTTCTTTATTTAAAATTGCTTTTGGTAAACGGTATTCCGGGATCCCGTAACGGAGCCAGCCACCCGCTTCTGGCATCGACTCATAAACGGTAACGTCATAGCCTTCGTTGGTCAGATAATAACCACAGGTTAAACCGCCCGGGCCGCTACCGACCACCGCGATTGATTTGCCTTTAGCTGGTTTTTTCTCCGGCACATAGCTTTCTTGTGCTGCCAAATCAATATCGGCGGCATGACGTTTAAGCTGTCTGATAGCGACCGGTTCATCCACCAGCCCTCGACGGCACTCTGATTCACAGAAAGCCGGACAGACGCGTCCAATCGACAGTGGCATAGGCAGCGTTCGCTTGATCACCTCAACAGCTTTTTGATGATCATTTTGCGAGATATGGTACAAATATGACTGAATATCCACGCCTGCGGGACACGCTGTCTGGCATGGCGCTTCACAGTCCGCATAGTGATCTGACAAAATTCTATTAAGTGCCTGTTGACGAAGCGACGAAATCTCATCAGAGGCGGTTGTCACCGTCATACCTTCAACGGGTCTTATTTCACATGCCCGTTGAATACCCAGCCCTTCAACATCGACTACGCATAAACCACATGGGTCTTTTTCACCACTTTTGTTTAATCCACACAGTGACGGAATTTCAATTTTGCAGTGCATTGCAACGTCGAGCAGGGTCTGTTGATCATCGACGGTATAAGCCTGTTCATCTATCGTGACATTTATCATTGATTGCCTCTTTGTTTTTCTCGGCAATGCATCATTATGATCACCACGAGCTAAAGGCATTCGGTCGAGAATGATCTTTTGGCTTCAGTGACCCATTGCTTCTCAAACTTCGCTTTGTGCAAATAGCAGCAATTGTGCGAATAGCAGTTGCGCGAGGATGATTGGGGGAAAAATCATCAATTTTTTATTATCTCCCAAACGTATCAAATGCAGCACAAAATTCTTTGATTTAAAACACTGATAGCTTTATTTCTATCACTTTTACACATGAACGAAAATGGCGGTTATTCTTAACTGGTAAGAAGCACTCTTTTATAATTCCCTCGCATCTGTAGGGAGATCTGTGTCTAACAGATGCATATAGGGCGTGACTTTGCCAGCCATGTCATTTTATAATTTAATGATAACTTTAATTATTCAGTGATTTTCCGGACAGGTTATGGCCAATATTTTAGACTCTGTTGATCAACGTACACAGCTTGTTGGTGAAAACCGGCTTGAACTTTTAATCTTCCAACTGAATACTTCACAGCTATTTGCCATTAATGTGTTTAAAGTAAAAGAAGTTGTTAAACTTCCGCACCTTCACGCTTTGCCAGGCTCTCATCCCAATATCTGCGGGGTCGCCAATATCCGTGGTATTTCTATTCCTGTTATTGATCTGCGCGGTGCCATTGGGATGAGAAGCACTGAGCAAACTCCCGATTGCAACATGATCGTTACTGAATATAACCGCACAGTTCAGGCTTTCCTCGTAGGCCAGGTTATGAATATTGTCAACATGACCTGGAAAGATATTCAACCACCGCCCGATCAGGTTGGCCGAAATAATTACCTCACGGCGATCACCAACCTTGAACGCGAAGGTGTCAAGCGCATCGTCAGCATCATTGATGTTGAAAAAGTGCTAGCTGAAATTATTGACTACAATATCCAGATTTCAGAGGACATACTCGACGACACGATTGTCAGCCAGCTCCAAGGCCGTAAAATCTTAATTGTCGATGACTCATCAACGGCCCGAGCTCAGATCCGAGAAACTCTGGCTCAACTTGGCGTCGACGTTATCGAAGCCAGTAATGGCCTGAAAGCCCTTAACATGCTGAAAGGCTGGTGTGATCAAGGTAAGAACATCAATGAGGAAATCTTAATGATGTTTACCGATGCCGAGATGCCGGAAATGGATGGCTATAAGCTCACCAATGAAGTGCGAAATGATCCTCGAATGAAAGATCTTCATATCGCGTTAAATACCTCGTTGAGCGGTCGTTTTAACGAAGCTATGGTGAAAAAAGTGGGGTGTAACCGCTTCATCTCAAAATTTCAACCGGATTTACTGGTCGAAGTTGTTCAGGACCGTTTGCGCGAAGTCATCACGCAGTAAAAAACACAAATCTAGAGATTCACTCAAACGAGGCCCTCACAGCAAAACTCGCCCAGAGGCGAGTTTTCGTTTACCGATACCAATATTAGTATTTAACTAATCCCCTGGAACTGGCAATTCAAAGCAATATAAATCAGCAATAAACCAGACTTAAATGGATAATCGACAACCTGAGTACCGCTCTCATCATCTGGTGCTCATCCAGTAGACATACATGTAATAACCGTTGTCTAATCAAGCAAATAGTATGGCTTACGTTAAAATCGAGCTTGTTACTTCTGCTGTCATAACCGACACCCTGCGCGATTTTCATTCCTCTCCACTCCCCCCCACGTTACAAACCACAACTCATTACCATTACAGTGCAACGGTAATGGTCTGTTTTTAAATCCATTAACCATTAAAAATACCGGTAGGGCTCATCGCTGTTTTGTTCAGATCGGTTCAACTCATGCCAATAGGGTCCATCACTCACCGTTTCATTAACAAGATCAAGCGATTCGCCATAAAGCGTATCAATTTTCTGCGCCCGTACATCGTCGGTTTTCAGCGATAGCTGCATTGTCATCAGCGCGATGATTGCAACTGGAAGCACCCAGCGCGGTGTTCCCGATTTATTTTCTTTCATCACATAACACCCCTACGGCAGTTATTTCATTTGGGCTGTACGCATCTCAGGCTGTTCACTGCGCAACGTGACACGACGGTCAAAGAAGTCACTTTCGAAGTTTTGTTCTGATTTAACCGGCTCTAACTCCCCGTAGGCTTCTACTTCAAACTGGTCACGCTCAACACCTCGAGCCGCCAGATATTGACTCACGGCATCCACACGACGCATCGATAAGGCCAGGTTCTTCTGACTGTCACCACGGCGATCTGCGTAACCCGACAGCTGCCATTTTACTTCCGGTGCTTGCTTCATTAATTCGGCCAACTCATCAAGCTGCTGTTGAAAATGAGGTTCAATCAAATCTGAACCAGTGCGAAAGTGCACATTCGTCTCAAGCGCTAAGTCCAATTCCTGTTGTTGATCCCTTTGCACTTGCAGATCTTGCTGCAGATGAGCAATCTCAGTTTGCGCCTGGTTAAATTTCTGACTAACCCGTTCAAGTTCAGTATTACGCGCAGACAGCTCGATCAGCTCTTCATCTTGTGACTTAATGAACTCTTCCTGACCGACAGTCGTGCCGACAATACCGCCAATAATCGCACCAATCATGGCCCCTGCCGGGCCGCCGACTAGTGCGCCCAGCGCGGCTCCCGAGCCTAAACCAATAAGTTGTTCCTGCTCAGCCACAATGTCGTGGTTCTGTGCGATATCGGCCTCACTCGCCTGTACACTAGGAGCAATGGCTGAAACAAGCAGAGTGGTAGCGATCATTGTGGAGATAAGCTGCTTTTTCATTTTGTTTTCCTCATCAGTTACTCTGGGTATGTGGTTAAACTAACGGTCTTGTTAACACAAGCGTTCCCGTTTCGATGAGGTAATTAAACCAAACGGTTCTGGCAATACCGGGGATGAAAAATGGCAATGTGGCGATCAAATGTGGCAGAAAAAAGGCAATCTGTTTTCCATGCTTTTTTAGCAAACTTTTTGTTGTATAGTCAGCACATAAAACGGCAAACGCGATATCAACAACCACGTTATAAAGACAAAACAACAAGGTAAACCATGAAAAGAATTGCCATAGTCGAAGATGAAACTGCGATCCGTGAAAACTATATCGATGTATTAAAGAAACATGGATACAGTGTCCAAGGCTATGATAATCGCCCGAGGGCGCTCGCCGCTTTTGAGCAACGCTTGCCCGACCTCGCTATTATTGACATTGGCCTGCAAGATGAAATTGATGGTGGTTTTTCCCTGTGTCAATCGTTACGGGCGATGTCACCTACTGTACCGATTATCTTTTTAACCGCCCGTGACAGTGACTTTGATACCGTCTGCGGTTTACGAATGGGAGCAGATGACTACCTGACGAAAGACGTTAGCCTGCCCCACCTAATTGCGCGTATTGCTGCCCTTTTTCGACGCAGCGATTTAATGGCAACCCCGACAGAGCAAGCAAGCTTAGTTGAACAAGGCTCGCTGACCATCGACAAAAACAAAATGCAGGTATTCTGGAAACAGCAACAGATCGAACTGACGGTCACTGAATTCTGGCTGATCTACGCCCTTGCCAAACGACCCGGACACGTAAAGAGTCGTGATGACTTAATGCAGGAAGCTCAGATCGTCGTTGATGACAGCACAATCACTTCTCACGTAAAACGTGTTCGTAAAAAGTTTGTCCAAAGCGATCCCGCATTTGACTGCATCCATACCGTTTATGGTATGGGCTATCGCTGGGGATCATAACTCTTATGCTTGAACTGCGTCTTGGTCTGCGTACCAAAGTCATTTTGATTTCCAGCTTCCTGTTGATCTTACCCTGGCTTGGCTATAAATATGTCTGGGAAATGGAGAAGCTGTTACGTCAAGGGCAAGAGCAGACACTGATCGGCACTACCCGAGCGGTGGCGACGGCATTAAATGAACGCCCCAAACTATTTAATCGCCAGGCGAGTTTCTTGCAATCCGTTGAAAAAGGCCGTGATTTGTATGCCTACGAGTTATATAGCCCGATACTGCTCGACGGTAAGATCGGCGAATGGGTGGAATATGATGACAAAATGATGGTCTATGGTCGCGATCACGTCCAATTCAGCCGCCGGCCCTATACGGCAAACAGTATCAGCTTCAAACATATGGTTGGTCATTATCAAGGTTACCTGTATGCGGTCTTTGCAGTAAAAGATCAGCAGCCTGTAATGCGTCGTACCGACACCATGCAGGTTGATCGCAATGATCATCTGGTTATTGCCATGACATCATCCGATGGCGACTTCCAGCGCTATGTTATATCTCCTTATCAAGACGGTCGGGTAAATGCATTTCAGATTTCAGAGGAAGAGCCTGATAGCAAGCAGAATGACACTCAACCTTCAAACACCGATCCAACCCGTATAGCCTCTGCAACTGTGGTTACCGAAAGTAATATTCAGGGCTTCTGGCAAACAACCGAACAAGGCTATAACGTAGAACTACGCATTCCATTAGCTTTGGTTGGCAGTAAATTAGGATTCGCTTTTTATGATGTTAATAATGAGCGTGATCGAGAAATAGACACCATCATTGGTACCTCAAACACTTCACACCTGAATCGCCTCGGCACAGTCTTAATTCCCTCGCCTGACATTGACAATATTTTGAAAGGCATGGGGCACACCGGTTCACGCATTTGGATCATTGATCGCCACCAGCGGGTTTTAGCACAAACCGGCGATATTCAGCAATCAAACGGTGTCTGGTCGACATCCATCAAATATGGTCAAGAGACTGACTCTTGGTGGTCTCACCTCGAAGAGCGTTTTTTGCACCCGTTTTATTATAAATTTCTGATTTCAGAGCCAGTCGATTTTGTCGACTCCCATCAAGATACTGCCTACCTGAAAGGGGTACATATCTCTCAGGCACTGCAAGGCCGAGGTTATTCTCACTGGCGTTTATCAGAAGACAGCAACGCAATGATCTTAGCGGCTGCTTATCCAATCTGGCTCAGCGATCATGTAATGGGAGCGGTTGTGGCAGAAGAATCCACCAATGGAATTCAGACTCTGCGTAATCGAGCACTGGAAAAACTGTTCAATGTCATTCTGGCAATCATTGCAATTGGGACGATTACTCTCTTCTTATTTGCATCGAATATTTCATCACGTATTCGTTTGCTCCGCGATGAAGCAGAACAAGCAATAGACAGCCAGGGACGGATCACAAAAACCATCTCGCCAACCAGCGGAACTGACGAAATCGGTGATTTATCGCGGAGTTTAGCCGCAATGGTCAGTCGTTTGAGTCAATACAATCATTACCTGGAAAGTTTATCGTCGCGATTATCTCATGAGCTCAGAACGCCGGTCGCGGTAGTACGCTCATCGATTGAGAACTTATCGATGCAGAATCAAGATGAAGATTCTCAGCGTTATATTGCCCGGGCTCATGATGGTATTCATCGCTTAAGCACCATTTTATCAAATATGACCGAAGCAACGCGGATCGAGCAGAGCTTGCAGGGTGCAGAAAAAGAGTCTTTCCCTCTCAATGAGCTGATATCAGGCTGTATGCAGGGCTATCAGATGGCATATCCGGAGCAGACTTTTAACGTGAAGCTACCTGATTCTGCAATAATAATAAACGGTGCGCCTGACTACCTTGCACAATTGCTGGATAAACTGATCGCCAATGCAGAAGACTTCAGCCGAAACCAAGACCCGATAGAAGTAAGTCTGGAACGACACAATAATGAAGCACGGCTGGTGGTAAGTAACCAAGGGCCGCCGTTGCCAGAAAACATGTCCGATCAACTGCTCAACTCAATGGTATCCGTTCGTACGCAAGATAAACAAACCAAACCACACTTAGGTCTGGGCTTATTTATCGCTCGTTTAATTTCCGAATATCATCAGGGTAGCATCCGATTACGTAACAGAGCTGATAACAAAGGGGTAGAAGCCATCCTACTGTTACCTCTTTCGTAACAAAACGGTCTGTTTATGGGTGAGATACCCATATTAAGTGAATATTCAGCGGTATTATTATGCCGATACAGTTGCCATAAATAAACCAATAGCAATAAGAATGGCAGCAACCGCGAGCAGAGCTTCAAAAAACATTTCTTGCATCATTCATCCAACCAGTAAACACTACAATCCTAATTTTCAGCATCATGTTTTACTCAGCCAATCATTAATTATTAATAACAAAAGCAACCAGCTAACAATGATATTTATTCTATTTTTATAACTTACAAGTAATATTACAAGAAGAAGCCAAATATAACCTGAACAACTTCACCTTTATAACATAGTAATGACTCCCCAGCTTTAACCATAATAAAGTAAACATATACTTGAGAGTGCGGTGAGACTTACCATTGCAAAAAATGTAACTGTGGAACATTTTCGTGTCTTTATTCGCATTTATATTCAAAGCCACTTGCTGCCACTGCTCCAGTCAAAGAAGCTGGTCTATTCATTCTTACACAGCCATTCGAATACTGTACCCCATGAAAGGATTACTCGCCTTACTGTTTATATTCACAATCTCCCCTCTCTTGGCTATGGAGTCGCAAAACACCGCAACACAACGCTCAGAAGATCAAAAACAAGATATATCGCTGCCTTTCAATGAATATTATGCACTGGCATTACTGGCAAAATGGCGAGTCAGTAGTACTGAATTACCACAACATACTGATTTTTTTAATGATATAGATGTAGGTGATCTTTACGGTAGAGACCTGAATAACAATCAGATCCGAGATGACTATGAAAAAATGCTACTTTCGAGCTATGAAAGGCCTGAATACGTCGTCATGGGGATACTCGCGACCAGAAAGTGGGACATACTGTTTGATGTCTACACAAATGACGTCCAAACCCACACCTTAAAACAAGCAAAAACAATATTCATTGAAAATATGGCCATCAATCATTGCTATTATGACCTGCAACAAATTGACCGACATTTAGCATCACCAATACTAGCTTACTTTAATACCGACGACCGGCTGAACGCGAAAAAATTCGCCGAAGAGCGGCTATTGGATGCCATCGGTGAAAATCATCATGCCTTGGTATTCTACAACCAACCTTGCGAGATTTTTTCCGATTTATTGAAAGTTGCCCTAAATTCAGAACAGTAACGCCAAATTTATAACTGAGATGTTACTACGCATCATAAATACTGCCACAAACAGCAAAAAAGCACAGAGTTCTGTGCTTTTATTTAGTTACAATGCGATTTTTTATATTGACCAGTCGCTATTTTGCAACACGACCCGATAGCCATCAACATCTTCAAATGTCTTACCGATTCGCTCCCAGTATGGATTATGCGATTCAGCCACAGCGAAACCGGCATCAATCATGCCACGACATGCCCGCTCCCATTCGCGGCTACAGGCAATATAAAATACCAGCAAATGATCTTGTGATGGCGCCTTACCAACAGTGGCGCCACGTTCTTGGGTAAATTCCAAATGATAAGGGTGATTTGAATGACTCAGTACTACACCATCAAATCCATCATGATCTTCAAATTGTTTTACCATTTCAAAACCCAACGCTTTGCTATACATCAAAGCGATTTGTTTCAAATTATCAGTTGGTCTTACAACGCGGAGTGTCGCGTCTTTAGGTATCATAGCCGTATCATCCTTAGCTCTTAGTACACAATAACCAAACGGTCGCTCGTTATATAGGGAAGTGACAATCAGCGACTCTTTTTATATGCTTGGTTAACTCACAGACAATTCTTATTAATTAAACAATGCCTGTCTCTTATACTGTTGCAGCTCAGACCGATACCGTCAAGTGATTAAAACGATAATGTGAAAGGTAACCGTCTGGTGTGAATTTATTAAAAAAGATTAATGCTTTTAGGCGGCTAAATAGACATCGTTAGCTTGACAACATACTTAGTAATAATATTCCTGATAGTCTTTCCAAGCATCCCAAAAAAGCATCAAAGTCGATTTTTCCAGTAATCCACAACAATTTTATTTCAAAGACTGGCTTGCAACTCCTGTGGCCTTTCTAGGCCAGAAGGGCAAGTAACCCCAAGTGGCTTCAAGGCGCAGAATTAAGGGGGCGAGTTCAATTCAAGAATTGATCAAAGCAATGGTCAACATACAATATCTTTTTTACTTTGTGAGTATTTTCTGTCCGGATGAATTTTACAGCTCAAAACGTCACAAAAAAGTCATCGACATTTTTTTCACCCTTTTTTGTGCCATCATATGACCCCAAACGACTTCAAAATGTGTGAACACAGATAAGACGATGAAATTACTTCTCATTGAAGACCATCAAGACATTGCTGGTGTCATTTTCGATTTCTTCGAAATCAAAGGGTACACCCTTGATTATGCGAACAATGGCCAGCATGGTTATGATCTCGCCAGCACTAACCATTACGATCTAGTCATCCTGGATGTCATGCTTCCTCGGATGAATGGCTTTACCGTTTGCCAGAAACTGCGAGAACAAGGAATAGATACCCCAATTCTGATGCTGACCGCACGCGATACTCGTGAAGATACGTTGGAGGGCTTTGCTCTGGGTGCTGACGATTATCTGGTGAAGCCTTTTGATCTTGAGATACTGGAAGCGAGAATAAAGTCCCTGACCCGCCGTCGCATTGGCAATAGCGCAACAAAAACACTTCACTTTGGCGATCTTGAGCTTGATCTGAATAGCCACATTGTCACCCGCAATGATTGTCAATTTTCACTTAATCCAACGCTTTTTACCATATTGAAGCTCATGATGCTCAGAGCGCCGAATATCGTGACGAAAGAAGAAATTATTTCGACGCTATGGGGCGATGATGAACCTGAGGGAAATGTGCTGAGAAGTCACATTTATCAACTTCGTGCTCAGATAGACAAACCGTTTAAGTACGCATACATCAAAACGGTACCTAAAGTAGGTTATCAACTTATTCGAGAGAAGAAAGAGTGAAGAAAATCAAATCAGCCAAGCAACTGACATTCACCTATTTTTCGATTGTTGCATTTGCCATTATTGCGATTCATTTCTCAGTCTTTGATTCTACACTTGAAGGCGTAGAACAATTAAATGCGCAAAACCGCCTTATCTATACCAAGCAAATCGCCCAAGAATTACTGGCAGACAGCGATGAAACTGATATTGCGATTCCCCCTTATAGCCATGCGTATATTGGCCAGGAGAATTTACCAGATGGCATCGTCATTCCCGATAATATCCAATTCGATCAAGCATTCGAAGTCGCCAGCCCTGATCCTATAGCGGCTGAATATTTCATGATGAAAACCCGGTTCACGATTAAAGGTGAACCGAAAGACACTTATCTACTGCATTTCGATGAAATTTATGAGATCAGTGAAGAACAAATGTTCTGGACCCAGACCAAGCAACTATCTATTTCTTTTGCATTACTTATCATCACCCTGATTGTGGTTCTTCGTATCTCAGAGCGATTAACCAGCCCTTTTTCTCAATTAACCGATGAACTTAAAAATCGTTCACCTCATGATCTCTCTCCAATAAATCTACCACCAGGCACAGCAACGAAAGAGCTGCTACAACTTGTTGACAGCCTGAATCAATATCAGGCTCAGATCCATGATTCGATTGAACGCGAACGCTCATTCAATCGTTATGCCAGCCATGAATTACGAACCCCACTCATGGTGATAAAAGGCGCAATTTCACTGCTAGGGCAATCGAATGAGCCGGCTTTTATTGAGAAGCAGCGAAATCGGTTATTGCATGCCAGTAACGAAATGAATGACTTTGTCACGACATTGCTCTCGCTCACCCGTGATGAAGATCTGTCGAAGCTATCTGAGCGTAGCCTAGATAAAAAAGAGTTACAGCAAATCGTTTCTGCACATAAACACTTACTTAATAATAAATCAGTGGTATGTGAAGTGATTGTCAGCGCCGAAACCAAAGTGAAAATACCGGAGACCACTTTAAAGATCTTAATTGGTAACCTGATCAAAAATGCGTTTGCCTGCACCGACGATGGCAAGGTGACAATTTATGTATCGCCGCAGACCATCAAAATCATTGATAGCGGCATAGGATTAGGCGCAAAACCGCGGGGCATCGATGGGTATGGCTTAGGGCTGGTGATTGCCAACGATATTTGCCGTAAATATGGCTGGCTACTCGATCTGACAAATAATGAAAATGGAGGTTGCACCGCTATTATCACCCTGCAACAGGGCTGAAAAAGCAGTGACCAGCCAGCATAAAATTAGTCATTATTGCTTTTTTTTTACAGCAACACGGTATAATGCCAATCAGGACAATTATCTGTCTAATTCAGTGTATTACCTCGATTGGTATAACCTGTCTTCCACAGCTCCATTAACGCATATTACGGACAACAATGAGCAAACTTTTTACTTTTCTAAAAGGCGCCGCTATGGGGGCTGCCGATGTCGTTCCGGGGGTCTCTGGTGGTACAATTGCATTTATCACCGGTATTTACGATACATTGCTTGAAAGCATTCGCCGTGTTAACCCAAGTCTGATTGGTATTTTACGCAAAGGGGGGGTTAAGGCCGCATTCGAGCATATCAACGGTACATTTCTGATTGTTCTGTTCTCCGGCATTCTGACCAGTATCTTCACCCTGGCCCGTTTCATTACCTGGATGCTTCACACTCATCCCATTCCACTATGGTCGTTTTTCTTTGGTTTGATCATTGTCTCTGTCGTACATATGCTCAAGCAAGTTGAAGCCTGGAAGATCAACCGCGTCATAGCAATTATCGCTGGTTCGCTGTTTGCTTACGGTATAACCGTGCTCCATCCTCTTAATATGGAGCCGACCTCTCTTAATTTCATGATTGCAGGCTCAATTGCCATTTGCGCTATGATCCTGCCAGGAATTTCAGGTAGTTTTATTCTGTTGCTGCTAGGCATGTACGGGCCAATTCTCACGGCAGCCAAATCGCTTGATATTGCTACGCTAGCGCTATTCGCTACTGGCTGCGTGATTGGTCTGCTGACTTTCTCGCATCTGCTGTCATGGGTTTTACGTAACTATCGCGATATTGCACTGACTTTCTTAACGGGACTAATGATCGGTACGTTAAGCAAAATATGGCCTTGGAAAGAAACGTTAACCTGGCGTACCAATTCCAGTGGCACTTTAGTGCCGCTACAGCAGCACAACCTCTCACCGTTCAGCTTTGAGCAGATCACCGGACAACCCGCTCTGATTGGCTATGCTGTTTTTGCCATGCTACTGGGTATTACCCTGGTATGGGGATTGGAAAAATGCTCTGAACAGTCATAAGCGTTTCATTTCTTACCCAAACCCTGTTATTGCAATTTAATGAAATAGCAGGGTTTTATACCAATCCTTCTCACATAATGGCCGCATCAATCAGATCTTTGCAAAATAGGAATGATAATATTCACAAACACATTACAACTTATTCCTTTTAGCCATGCCACTATTACAGAAAAACAAAAATCGTTCGGCGTTGGCGCAAATGCTTATCGCCTTTACTATCGGCTTTGGTTCATTTCAGCTTATTGACCATTTCTGGGTTGATTTCAGCACACTCGCTAATAACACCACACCTGACACCACATCACCGAACAGCACCTCAGCGGTACAACCAGGCGATGTATGCCAATTAAGCTCTAAAGCCTGTAACCAACAAGGTGCCCGCATTCAATTGGGCACTGATGTTGTTCACCCGCTAGAACCAACCGAAATTACGGTATTCTGGCCAGAGTTACCGCTGGAAATTACGACATTGGCATTGTCACTCGAAGGACAAGAGATGATGATGGGCGTCTACCGATTGAAATTAACTAAAGATACCTCAGGAGAATTTCACGGTGAGTTAATGCTGCCCTTTTGCACATCAAAGGCGATGACCTGGCAAGGCACAATTCAACCCTTGCACAGTTCAAAACAAGTCAAGCCTCTTAACGTATCATTAAGGATGACAAAGTGAAGTATCAATGGATTATCTTAACTCTGGCACTCGGTGCAGGGTTAATTACCCGCTATGTGGTAGATAGTCGCGACTCTACCACCGCGATTGAACCTGCCTCTCCGATGAATATTCTTGAAAGTGGCGATCAAACCGTCAACCTTTATGATCAGGACGATCCCCGACTGCGTATCATCTATTTTGGTTATACTCACTGCCCGGATGTTTGCCCCACGTCACTGGCCGTACTTTCTGCAGCACTAAAAGAGGTAAAGCAAGATCAGCTCGATCAAATTTGGCCTATCTTCATCACACTCGATCCTGAACGTGATCCGCCAGCGAAAAGTGCCGAATATGCGCAATATTTTCATAAGAACATCATTGGTATAACGGGCAATGCGACACAAACAAAAGCCCTTGCTGAAAAATATGGGGTGCTTTATATGCGTACCGAGCTTGAAAATTCCGCCCTGGAATACGCTATAGATCACAGTTCATTTTTTTATTTTCTAAAACCAGACGGCTCCTTATTAGAAAAAGTGCCACATACATTAAATTCAGCAATTCTGGTAGATGCGATTGATCGCCTGCTAATAATAAATGGAGATTCATAATGAAATATAAAATTCTGGCTCTTAGCTGTTTATTACTGGCTTCAACGTCAGTATATGCAGATCTGATGATTGATAGTATATACGCACGCGCAACGCCTCCCGGAGTGTCTAACAGTGCGATCTTCATGACCATAATCAATCATGGCGAAAGTGACCGCAATCTGGTGGCCGCCAAAAGTGATATTGCAGAGAATGTCGAACTTCATAATCACACCATGGTTGATGGGATGATGCAAATGCGCCAGGTCGATTCGATTGCCATTTCATCTCACGGCACCACCATTTTAAAACCTGGCGGGTTACATGTGATGCTACTCGGTTTGAAACACCCCTTAAAAGAAGGCGAACAAGTTGTACTGACGTTGCATTTCGCAGATGGGAGCACCGAATCAATGTTCGTCCCCGTACAGAAAGTAATGGCTGAAATGAAAGGTATGCAGCATGACGAAGATAAAAATCCGATCAATTAAGTACCTGCGGAGATTACGCCTGAAAGATACTTTCTAGAAATACTAATAACCACAACCACTCCCAAAGAGCCCATCGCATACCCTGTACGATAGAATTTTCTCGACTTTGAGAGAAGTTTTTTGCAAATGCAGGACATTTAATGAGCAGTTTTAGCAAGTTATGCCATAATGAATGTGCCGACCGGTACTTTTAACACTCGGTTTGTAGTGGCAAACAAAGGAGAAGAAAGAAAAATGAAACGTTCCCTATCTATCCTTGCAGGTCTGATCCTGAGTGCGAGCTTAATTGGTTGCTCTAGCTCAGATGAAGTCGATCAAATGCAACAGCTGACCAATAAAGTAGACATGCTTTCTGATCAAGTCAGTGCTCTACAAAGTCAACAAGATCAAATGGCAGGTGCCGTAAATGATTCGCGAGCAGCTTCAGATGCGGCCTACCAAGAAGCAATGCGTGCGAATCAGCGTATCGATAACATAGCTAGTTCGTACACTAAGTAGAGCTGTCATTTACTAATTGTAAGTGGCGTTCATACGCCACTTCTTCTTTTTATCTGCTCCCTGCCTAGTATTTTGTTATTTCGACGGGAATCCCCATCTGCAGGCTAAGTGCTGCACTCAATCTTGATTCCGCAACACGGTCATCTTCCACTACCGATTTTAAGAACGAATTCGCTCTTACTTTTTTAGGCTGTCCGACTTGTTCCTCTGTTTTTGATAAAGGCTGATGCACTTCGACAAATAGCGTCCCATCCGGCTCTACCGTCTGCTTTAATGGCTGGTTTATCACCTGAACTGGCGTTGCTTCTGGTACTTGGGGAAATAGCCATTCGATATCCCACGGATTCATTCGAATACAGCCAGCACTGACACGCAGGCCGATGCCGAAGTCTTTATTGGTACCGTGTATTAGATATTCTCCATAACCGTACCCAAGGCGCATTGCATAATCGCCCAACGGGTTTTCAGGCCCCGCTGGAACAACGGCAGGTAATTCGATATTTCTTTGTTCTAGATACTCTTTTCTAATATTCGCAGTAGGAGTCCAGGTGGGGTTTTCTATTTTCTGACTGATCCGGGTCACCATCGGCGGCGTTTCACGCCCGACACGTCCGATACCAATCGGAAACACATGAACGATTGAATCATCATCGGCTGGAAAATAATACAGCCTCAGCTCTGCGAGGTTAATGATGATCCCCTGTCGTTTTACATCAGGTAAAATCAATTGGGTAGGAACAGCCAACAAGGTTCCTATCGCGGGCAAAAACGGATCAACCCCTTTATTGGCTTCCAGCAACGCTAAAAATCCCACATTGTATCTATTCGCGATATCAGCCAGGCTGTCGCCCTTGCTAACCTGATAATACTCCATGGTACCGATGATATTACTGTTGTCAGCAGGCAACGAGTATTCAATTGCATTTACTGTCGTTGAAACTAAACACGCTAACGAGAAAAGTAATGAGCGATACACGTAAACGCCTCCAATAGTAATCTGATAATTATGGCAAAGTTTTGTTTTAACTGTCGTAGTTGACAAAAAATCCGTAACTTTAAGACGCTTAGGCCTAACCATACCGGTAAAGAGACCAACTAACTCATGCAGCTTTCCTTATCGGCATTATAGCTATTCTACTCTAATTCGGTTTTTCCGTGAAAAAAGATCACAAAGACGGAGTCTCCCCCGCCTTTTGCTTACATCCTCGTTACATTTGTACTGTCAAAGTTAAGCGTATTGTGCTGTCACCATCTTCCAGGTTTTACGCTGCTCTTTAAGGTGCCTCTTCATTTCGCTGTATTGCTGTACAAACTCGAAATTTTCATAGTGCTTGACCAGACGTGCCTTCTTCAGCTCAATCATTCGCTTCTTGGCGCTATAATAATCTGAAATTTTGATCATCAGCGCTTCGTATTCCTCTTCCAGCCTTTGCTGACACACATTGCTATGCGATGTCGTGGATAGCTTTGCCTGTAAGCGCTTAAGCGTCATTGTCGCTCTGGATTTCTCGATGCGCTCTTCCGGACAAACCCGTAAATTTTTAGTCAACCCCAGCCAGAAGCATGACTTTATCAACCATTTTGTCGGATCAAACTGCCACCAGCGAATGCCATTACGGTAATCATGCTCAAAGATATGGTGATAGTTGTGGTAACCCTCACCAAAAGTTAAAAACGCAAGAAAACCATTATCACGTGCCGTATTTTTATCGGTGTATGGTTGAGCTCCCCAGATATGAGCCAACGAGTTAATAAAAAACGTTGTATGGTGGCTTAATACCAAGCGTACGACACCGACTAACAATAGCGCTCCCCATACATCACCATGGATCAGGCCAAACAGTAACGGGATCCCGACATTGGTTACAATTGCTAAAGCTATATAATATTTATGCTGCCACATCACAATTTTATCTTTCTGCAAATCACGGCAATTTGAGTAATCCGTGTAACGGCTCGCATGGTACTCTCTGAGCATCCAGCCAATATGGCTATAAAAGAATCCTCTCTTCGCTGAATACGGGTCTTTTTCATTGTTATCAACATGACGATGATGAACTCGATGATCGGATGACCAATGCAATATACTGTTTTGCAAAGCAAAAGCACCGCCAACAGCAAAAATAAAACGCAGTACACCGTTCGCTTCATAGGCTTTGTGCGACCATAAACGATGGTATCCCGCCGTTATAGACAGGCCGCAATAACTGAATGTGAACAGCAGCATGATCGCCTGTGTCCAGTCAAAGCCTACAAAATAAGCATACAGCGGTGTCGCTATCACTGCGATAGCTAACGTGACAGTGAAAATAAAGGCATTCAGCCATATTATCGGAGGCCTGTTGGTTGACATTTTCTAACCCTTTTACAATTCAGCGTACATGTGTAAGCCAGAATAATCATCGAATGGATCCGGGTCAATCAGAAAATGTGATTTTTGTTACCGAACGTAACTAGGTGTGTTAATCGAAACAAATATTAATCGCATTAAACCGCGAGTAAGGATCCTGATAATCATCTGTGTCTTGCTGGTAAAATCCGGCTGGCATACGCTCTGACAAACCCGCCTTTTTCAAAGCCAGGTGTTCTTCGCGGGTAATAATGACGTAATGTAGATGCTGATCTAACGTGGATTGTATCTGCTCTATATTAGCTTCATCATCTCGTACTAAGGTTTTTAGCATTCCGGTAATGACGGATAATGGCAGCAGCATATCTCGAACCAGCCGCTTGCGATTGCTCACTTTACTGGCAGAAAACGATCGGGTGCCATGCTCGAAAATCGCTTCCCAATCAGCTTTGCCTTTATTTGTGACCAGGCCATGCTGATAGCAGTAATAAGCCTCGATAAAATGACGCAAATAGTGAAACCGCTCGGCGTACACTTCCAGATAGATATGCTGCAGTTCCATATTGGCATGAAATTGATTCATAACTGATGTTGTCCAGTAATATCGTCAGCCACAATAGCGCGGTATATACCGCGCTTCGTTGTCAGTAATACGGGTTGATACTACAGGTTGAAACGCACACCAAATGCGCCTTCTACCTCAAATCCTGAGTCCTTTTCAAGATACCATGTTGTTCCCGCTTCAGCATAAAGGTGGAATGTACGGTACGGGATCTCTAATCCCAGCCCAACGCGTGGTCCCCACTGCTGTTCACTATTATCAACCCACTGAATTCCAGCGAAAGAGTAGAGCGGTGAATTTTCCATACGTTCTGATAACTGGCCCAGATTCCACATCGCATCTGCAGAAACGCTGAATGTATCTAAACCGACAGCAAACTTGAAATCATCCTGGTACTTAACGGTAATACCTGACGTTGGCGATCCCAGAAAAACACCTGTGCTAAGCGGTGTTGTCATCGCCGATATGTATGAAGGTAGCAACAACAGCGAAGAAAATAATATTACTTTTTTAATCATTCCTGATCCCTAAACGGTCCAAACTAGCATCACTCTGCCGCTGAACTCTGTGGCTTTTTCGACAAGGAAATTACCTGCTTTATTTTTGAATTCATAGAAAAAATATTAGTTTTTGAAATTATTTTGCAACTTTACCGGTCACTTTAAAAAGTGAAGTTCGACTACACTGCCTTACATATTGCCATTAACCATAATTCAGCAATCTGGCAACACAACAAACAATACGGAACAGGTAGAGGAAAATTATGATCATTAGAAAGCCTAGTCGCTGGACATTAAACGAAAACGAAGCGACACCGGAATCTGTCTACCAGAACCGTCGGGATATATTGAAAAAGTTGGGTATCGCCTTAGTGGGAATGCCTGTTGCGACTAGCGCCCAGGCGGGCGTGTTTGATCTGTTCTCCGACAGCAAAAAGACCGATCGCGTTCCAGATTTACGCCGATCTTTAACCGCTCCTGAGTCATCCAGATACCACCCGGATTTATCCTTAACCCCTGAGAGTAAAATCCTTCAGTACAATAACTTTTATGAATTTGGTACTGATAAATCGGCTCCTGCTGTTCGGGCCGCGAATTTTAAAACGGATCCCTGGTCAGTAACAATTGATGGTTTAGCCAACAAGCCGATCACTCTAGGCTACGACGATATCTTCAAGAAATTTCCTCTTGAAGAGCGTATCTACCGATTACGCTGCGTTGAAGCCTGGTCAATGAATATTCCGTGGATTGGTTTTCCACTGGCCGATTTAATCAAACTTGCCGATCCCAAAAGCACTGCCAAATATGTCGCATTTGAAACCCTCTATGATCCCGAACAGATGCCAGGGCAAGCATCACGTCGTATTGGCGGAGGAATCGATTACCCCTATGTAGAAGGCCTGCGTTTAGATGAAGCGATGCACCCGCTAGCGTTAATATCTGTCGGTTTGTACGGACGAACTCTCGCGCCACAGAATGGTGCTCCACTTCGTTTGGTTGTGCCATGGAAGTATGGGTTTAAAAGTATCAAATCTATTGTACGCATCACGCTGACAGATAAAGAGCCGCCAACAACCTGGAATCGCCTGGCACCCAATGAATACGGCTTCTATGCCAACGTTAACCCTAAGGTCGATCACCCTCGCTGGAGTCAGGCCAGTGAACGTTTTATTGGTGAAGGCAATCTGTTCAGTAGTCGTCGCCAGCCCAGTTTACATTTCAATGGCTATGAAAAAGAGGTTGCCTATTTATATGAAGGTATGGATTTAAGGAAACATTTCTGATGAAAATTACCCCGCGACAGATAGTCTGGTTAAAAATACTCATTCATGCGGTTTCGATGGGTTTCTTGCTACTGTTGATCGGGCAAACCTTAACGGGAAATCTAGGCGCAGATCCCATTCAAGGGATCAGCCACTTCACCGGTAAAGCAGCATTGAATACTTTGTTGTTTACCTTATTGATTTCCCCTGTCGCACGATATTTCAAACAAGGTGCATTGGTCAAAATACGCCGGTTGGTGGGACTGTACAGTTTCTTTTGGGCTGCTTTGCACCTGGCTGGCTATCTGATTTTAGATCTGGGCTTAAATTGGCAATTGCTCGGTAGCGAAATCATCTCTCGCCCTTACCTCACGCTGGGCGCAATCAGCTGGATTATTCTCGGTGCGTTAGCGGCAACATCCACCCGAGGGATGCAACGACGACTGGGGCGTCAATGGCAAAAGCTTCATAATTGGGTCTACCTGGCATTGATCTTATCACCGGTTCATTATTACTGGTCGGTGAAATCCGGGGTCATTGAGCCGGGGTTGTATTTGATCGTAGCGGCCATTTTGCTCGCCTGCCGCTGGAAAACAATTAAACGCTGGCTTCCAACGATGCCTTCTCACCTAGAGTCTCATCGCCATTAACCAGTCGATATATATCATTTTTTATTAGGTTCCAATCTGGCCGTTCAGTGAGATTGGACCTTGTTTTTTACCTCGCTCACGCTTCTAGATACTAATTGCTCTAATCACCTGTAATTCATTGAATTGATGCAAGACAATCGCTTTTTTTCTGTTACGATACCGAATCATCCACGATAATATTCGGGTTATACTGTTCTGACCAACATGAACGATATAACTATCTGTTTAATAAGATCTCTGAATTATATCGTTGCTTTTTTGGGGTTAGCTATTCTTGGTCTGTGATCTACTTGCTGTCAGCATTCAACAATTTCAGAATGACTGCTTACAATTGTGCGAGCAACATTACCCAACAGTGCATAATCGCGGTATGCGCGAAAACCATCTGGGTAAGGCACTTTGCCGCCGGATAATTGCGACCTTCCAGCAGGCGGGACTCAATGTGGAGTTGCAACAGACCGACGATGAGAATGATTTGCCACAACCGATATTCAGCATCAGCTCAGCTGACTTTACAATTTGGATCATTTCTCATCATCTGTTAAGTGCCAACCTCGCCCGTCGAGAAGCACTTGTTGAGACCATCGATACGGTAATGAAAAAATACCAACCAAGTAAAAACAACCACTTATTACTTGTCGCTGACCATTGGTTCGATCGCAGTAAAGCCAGTAAAGAAATTCCCGCATGGTGGATGGGACAAGTACCAGAAAACCTGGATGACTACCGTCTTGATGGCATTCGTTTACTCGACACATCACGTACACTACCTGACAGCATTGCTGACCGTTATTCTTTGGTCGAAGGGCAATTACAGCTTCATCACCCACTCAAACGCAGTGGAGATAAAAAAGTTGTGCACAAATACATTGTGCTGACGGCATACTACCCGATATAGATGGCAAGCAGCGTAAGATTATAATCTCGCTGCCAACCTTAATTCTGCCCCCTTCAAACCTGATTAATGATGATTCACTATGCCAGCATCCAGCTCTTCCCAATTTATATCATTACGTGATGATTCTATCTTCCGTCTGTTCTGGCGTTATACCTTGCCAACTATCGCGGCAATGTTAATCACCGGAGTATATGTCGCTATTGATGGTATGTTCGTTGGCCATGTCATGGGTGAAAAAGGACTTGCAGGCATCATCCTTGGCTACCCTATCGGTTCAATTCTATACGCCATCGGTGCCATGTTAGGTATGGGATCTTCGGCGTTAGTCTCTATCAAACTGGGCGAACAGAAAACCGAGCAGGCTAGAAAAATTGTCGGAAATGCACTGACATTATGCCTGATCGCCTCCGTGTTTTTTTGCAGTGCCGGTATCTTACTCGGGCGCGATATCTTGCTGTGGATCGGTGCAGAAGGCGAAATTTTGGCAATGGCCTCCGATTATCTTTTCTGGT
This sequence comes from Photobacterium sp., assembly GCF_057456235.1. Classification (NCBI taxonomy): domain Bacteria; kingdom Pseudomonadati; phylum Pseudomonadota; class Gammaproteobacteria; order Vibrionales; family Vibrionaceae; genus Photobacterium; species Photobacterium sp. Next base: position 55,921 of record NZ_JBVCPH010000005.1, read on the forward strand.
ATTTCTTATTGGGCGCTTTTCCGATCATCTCCATGGCTTTTTCATCACTGCTTCGAAATGATGGCCAGCCCAATCGCGTAACTCTGATCATGATTTTTGGCGGGATCCTCAATATCGTTCTCGATTGGTTACTGATAGTGGTCTTTCCTTACGGATTGACAGGGGCTGCCATCGCCACCATGCTTTCCCAGGCTGCGACTTGCCTACTCTGCCTGCAGCATTTCTTTAGCGATAGAAGCAGCCTGCGGTTTGGCTGGGACAGCCTGAAGTTAAAGTGGGACATCGTTACTCAAATATTACGCCTCGGTAGCTCAAGTCTGCTTATGTACCTGTATCTGTCTGTGGTACTTATTCTGCATAACAAAGCCTTCCTCTGGGTAGGCGGTGCAATTCACGTTGCGGCCTACAGTATTGTCAGTTATACAGAAGCCTTCTTTTATCTGGTTTTTGAAGGCATTGCGCTAGGCATTCAGCCGATCACCAGCTATAACACAGGGGCTGGGCTGAAAGATCGCGTTATCAAGGTACGTAACATCGCATTTGCGACCACACTGATCGTGGCCGCTTTTGGTCTGTTTATTCTGTACGGCTTCCCTGAGTGGGTCGTTTATCTGTTTGCCGGTAATAATCCGACACTTCAACCCGAGGCAATCAACGGCATGCAACGCTATTTTTGGGGGCTTCCCATGGAAGGTATGCTGCTAGTTGGTGCAACGTATTTCCAATCGGTTAACCAGGCTAAAGAGGCATCAATCCTAACCGGTGGCAAACTGATCTTTATCACGTTGTTCATTTTCGTGTTGGCAAAATTATTCGGTGTCAATGGCGTTTGGATTGCTTTGCCGTTATGCAGTGCCATTTTGACAACCTGGATGCTTTGGGCTTTGCGAAAGGCTTGATATTAATCGGTTAAGAAAATTGACCTACCGTCGGCCTAATTGCCTTTACATTAACGCCACAAAAATAAGCCCTACATATTGAGTAGGGCTTATACCATCTGCCGTTTGCCAACCGACAAGCACTTCATAAATCACGCATCAGTATTTCGAACTCTTCTTCGGCTGACTCGATCAGCTTCGCAAGCTCTCTGGCATCTTCGTTTGCTAAATCTATATGCCAACGAACCTTATCCTGACCAGCATGCTCTTTGCATATCAATTCCGTGTTCTTTCCGCATGAATAGAAGCACAACTCATCAAAATCAGCGTGCAACTCATCATGTTTTTCCTTAATAAACACTTCCACCTCACCGGTCGGGATCACTTTAACGCTAGCATGGAGATGAGCTTTTCCGGGTAACGTAAATTTCCGATATTCAGCTAACATGATCTGTCCCTCCGAATCCACACCCCTTACTAATAGTTTAGTCAATAATGCTTTACTCAATGTAGTAAAAGCTCTTAAAAAAACGATTTTCTTTAAAATGTGACAGGTTTTATTTTTGTCAAAAACATTACCTCTGCCCCTCACCTTGGGTTGAAAACATGCGGTTCCGCGTATGAGGACGTGATGATATAGTGAGCTAAGCTAATACTTTCAGATCAATAGGAAGCTAAAAATAATGATAGATTTTCGCTCTGACACCGTAACCCGCCCGACTCCGTCGATGCAGCAAGCGATGGCTACTGCTCCTGTTGGGGATGATGTATATGGAGATGACCCAACCGTCAATGATTTAGAACGGTGGTCTGCTGAACGTCATGGATATAAAGCGGCGATTTTCTGCAGTTCTGGTACACAGGCAAACTTACTCGCACTAATGTCGCATTGTGAGCGTGGTGATGAATACCTTTGTGGTCAGCAAGCACACAACTATAAATTTGAAGGTGGTGGTGCCGCTGTACTCGGCTCTATTCAGCCTCAGCCTATCGACAATGAAAAAGATGGCTCACTGTCGTTTGATAAACTCGAAGCCGTTATCAAACCAATCGATCCCCACTTTGCACGTACGACTCTGCTCAGTATAGAAAATACAATTAATGGCAAAGTACTTCCTCTTTCATACCTCCGACAAGCTCGTCAATTTACAGAACAGCATGGCTTAAAACTTCACTTAGATGGTGCGCGCGTGTATAACGCCGCAGTTGCTTTAAATGTTGATATCACCGAAATCGCAATGCATTTCGACTCAATGACCATCTGTTTGTCAAAAGGCCTGGGGGCACCTGTCGGCTCTTTATTGCTTGGGAGTGACGAGTTAATTGCTAAGGCCCGCCGCTGGCGTAAGGTTTTAGGCGGAGGTATGCGCCAAGCCGGTATTCTCGCCGCAGCAGGCAAGCTGGCATTAACAGAGAATATCACCAGATTGGCTGATGATCATGCCAATGCACATTACCTTGCTGAACAATTAGCGGACATAGAAGGTTTCACGGTCAAACCAAAACTTGTTCAGACTAATATGGTGTTTGCTAACGTTGATTCGGCCATAGATCAAAACCGCCTTGTTTCTCAGCTAAAAGAGCAAGATATTTTACTCAGTGCGGGCAACCCAATGCGACTGGTCACTCATCTTGATATCACCCGCAAAGACATTGACAGCTTCTTAAACGCGCTAAAGAAGGCGCTTAGCTAAACAAGAAACAAAGGCGTGTTGACCGCGCCTGTTAACCCAGATAGTTTTTTTAAAAGCGATAAGCAAGGCTTACTGACGATAGTGCGTGCCTTGCATCCGCATCGTCATCATCATCATTTATTCGGGCCGGGACGACCAGTCTTAAGCCCAACTCCCATTGACGATAATTTACAACAGCACCAATATGTGAATTAAAACCAAAGCCAACACTCGAAAATGCAATCTCTTTGCCACCCAGTTGCTGCAATTCCCCGTCAGAGTTCAGGTAGTTAATCCCGAGTCCCGCTTCAACTCGCCAACTGCGGCAGTTGGCACATAGATTTTTATAACCCCACTGATAAAAAAATACCGGGGTAACGTCAACGGTATAACCTTTAAGTTCGCCATCCTGATAACGCCCGTCATCATTATCATAATCAAGTTTAAAATACTTAACATTCAACTCGGTATGGTATCCCCAACGAGTATCTTCGCCGAAATATACTGGTGGTTGTATCAGTGCGACAAGAGGCGATAAAGAGCTACTTGATTTAAACGGAACGTCAGAAAAAGATTTACTGTCAGAGACTTCTACAGTACCAGCACTGCCTGCCATACCAATCTTGAACGCCGGCATCCGAAAAATGGTTGCGAAATCCATTGCTATCGCCGTTTGTAACGGGTTAAGCAACAACAATACACTCAAGCATAGCAACCCAATGTTAATCATATGCCTATCCCTCTGACATTTATCACCTTTAGCTTAGCTTGATTACTAAAATATGGCATAGGAAAAAGCAAACAATCGCCGGTTCGAGTCTGAATGTAATGGTTTTTGGGTGCTGATTAAATATTAAACATCGATCCATTTAGAAACAGATGCATTGCAATACTGGCAGCATATCCCAATGCAATGACCGGCATCCATTTCAAATGTCCAAAGAAGGTGTATTTACCATGTGCAGCCCCCATGAGTGCCACACCAGCGGCAGAGCCAATAGAGAGTAAACTGCCTCCGACGCCGGCAGTCAGTGTCACCAATAACCAGTTACCAACAGACATCTCAGGATTCATCGTTAACACTGCGAACATCACCGGGATATTATCCACGATTGCAGATAAGAGACCCACCATAACATTGGCCCATATCGGGTTCCATTGGGTATACATGACTTCAGAAACCAGGCCTAAGTAGCCGAGCAAACTCAGCCCCCCTACACACATGACGACACCATAAAAGAACAGTAAGGTGTCCCACTCGGCATGAGATACTCGTTTAAACACATCAAAAGGAACAACTGAACCTAAACGTTTCAATGCCGCGTCATCATGATTGGCTAGCGCTATCGCTTTCTTTTTTGCCAAAGAACCCGGTAATGTTCTGCGCAGGAAATATCCGAAAAATTGTAAATATGCCAGCCCCATCATCATGCCAACCACCGGAGGTAAATGAACAAAACCATGGAAGCCAACCGCCGTTGAAATAGTCAGCAAAAATAATAGGACAATACGTCGAGCACCACGCTTTAACTCGACATATTCACTGATAGTATCAGGCTGAGTTGTTGATACAAATCGCGACATGATAAAAGCTGGAAGTAAATAATTAACCAAAGAAGGAATAAATAAAGATAAGAAGCTACTAAAAGAAACGAGTCCAGCCTGCCAGACCATTAGCGTCGTAATATCACCAAACGGGCTAAATGCCCCACCGGCATTGGCCGCAATAACAATATTGATGCAAGCTAAATTAATAAACTTGGCGTTACTTCCTCCTACTTTCATCACTACAGCACACATCAGTAACGCCGTTGTCAGGTTATCGGCAATCGGTGAAATCAAGAAGGATAAAATACCGGTTAGCCAAAACAAAGTTCGGAAGTTAAAACCTTTACTGACCATCCAGGCCTGCAGAACATCGAACAAACGACGCTCTTCCATCGCATTGATATACGTCATCGCAACGAGCAGAAATAAAAGTAGCTCAGCATATTCCAGTAAATTATGGTCTAACGCCTGCTTGGCGACTTCAATTTGACCTTGCTGCTGGAAGAAGTACCCTATCATTAACCAAATCAAACCCGCAGCAAGCAATACCGGCTTGGATTTACGAAGATTTAAATATTCTTCAGCCATCACCAGACAATACGCCAGCCCGAACAGGGCTAATGAGACATACCCTATCGTCGATTGAGTCAAATCCAGTGCGGTATCAGAGGCTAATACCGGAAAAGAAGTAAAAAAACCTAAACTGGCATATATAACCGGTTGTATTTTCATGCTTATTCTCAGCTCCTTGAGAAATTATCACTGATGAAAGAATACACATTCCTGATCAAAATTTACGTGAAGCAAACCCATTACGCGTAAAATAATATCAACATTATCCTAACAAAAATCAATCTTATTCAAAGTGAAAATGTACAATATTGGTTGCCTTAGTGGCAGGACAAAACAACCTGAAGCTTACCTGTTCTCGATAACGCTGTTTTAACATCAAAGAGTGCTGATAGCCTAGATCTTCAGCTCAGGCTTCATCCATAGCGACTTAAAATCAAACCAGCCCATTGCATTCAAAGCCATCCCTTCAATTGACCCTGAACTATCTGCCCCTAACCAATTATGGAACAAGGGTAATATCTGCCCGTTTTGTACCAGGCTAGCGCCAATTTCATCTGAAGGGAAAACCGCTTCAATATCAGCACGCCAAGTCATGACCTGTCGCTCCAGATCGTCAAACTCTTCCTTTGGCATCACTCTGAATAACTGATCAAAACTATAGAACCAAGGCAAAATAGCATCGCTACGATAATTACTTAAGCTCATACCACCAAGCCAGATATCAATCTTATCAACGTACTTTCCAAGCAATATATCTGATGACGATAGTTCTAAAATTTTAAGACGCAGCCCATCTTCTGCCAATATTTCCCTTAATGTTGCTGCCAAATGCGGATATACCGGATGCTCCTGTTGGTAAGCCAATGTAACGGTTCGTTTTGCAGGTGCCGAATCAACGGCCCGAGCTGGCAAAATGTGCGCCCAACCGGGTAGTAATCCGTAAGCATTCGTTAACCGGAAGTCTCCAATTTTAGAGTGATCCAGTAATCGCAAAATATTCAGCGGAGTTAGCCTCGCATGAAAATACGCCAGCCACTCTTGATTATTTGCCAAACCTGTAAGGCGGTTGAACAGTAAATAGTTACAACCTTCATCAAGTTTGAGCCTGGTCGATACATTCATCGGATCCAGTTTATTAATATCTGTCGTTGGCTTCAGGTAACAAGCAGTAAATCCAGCTAAAATCCAGATATCAACCATATCGATCAGCGCTCGAAAACCAAAATATTGATCAAACGCTTCAAGCTTAAGTCGCTGCTTATCATTCAACGTGACTTTATAAGGTCCGGTGCCTACCGGATACATGTCAATATCATTTCGGCTGAGTGCATCCGCAGGCTGGATCATCGCCAATATATTCGCCATCAAATCAGGTAAGCGAACGTCGTCCCGACATAAATAAATATCGATGGTATTGGGAAACGGTGATTGAATACTTTTAAGGTGCTTGAACAAGCGATGCTTCTTTACCTGCTCTAACGTCGCAACAACATCACTGCTTTCCATTAGTTTGCCGTCATGGAATCGGACAGCCGGACGCAAATAAAAACGCCAATGACGAGGGGTTATTGATTCCCAGTGGTGAGCAAGATCCCCTTCCACTTCCTCTTTTTCCTCATTTATACGAGTGAGGCCGCTAAAAATCTGTCGAACTAAATGCTGTTCTGAACGCCGTAAAGGACGCAGAGGATTCATATTGGTGAAAGAACGGTAGTAAGGTATACGGACAATTTGCTTACCTTTCAGGGTTGTTACACCGAGCTGCTCCTGAATCAATTGGGCCAGCTTATCGCCATTGTTATCCAGCACAGCCAGAGCGGGTTCCAACTTCCCTTCCGCCACCAACTTCCTAGCATGTAAATACTGTAACTCACTGTCTGTACTGTGAAAAATTAATCTAGATTGTTTCCCGCGCCCAACCGCCGGTTGCCAGTCGATCCAGCCCTTTTCAACCATTTTATTAATAACCATTCGCACATTTCGTCGCGTACAAAACAGAACTTCGGAAATATCATGTAAGTTCGTTTCGCTTTCTGCACCAGAGAAATGATCATACAGGCGCTGGAACTGAAGCTTTAGTCGTTGACCCGTCATAAAAGGGGAACCTTATAAATTCATTTGTTCTCTTTTAACTTTCCTATTTTAACTTAAAATAAGGCCCATATGAAAAACATATTTTTCATGAAAACGTCAACAGATGGTCGCCAAGCTAGCTTTGTAATCCCTTTCCCCCAAAAGTGATTACTTCTGAGTAACGTTGAGGCCTCCATCATTTTCAGGCCAGTTCATAGTGACTGGCCTTTTTCTCTTTTCCCGCAAGCAAAAGTATAAACATGATTCTAGCCGAGATTATCATGAGTAAGTAAAGTCACGGTTATCCAGTTCAAAAAAAGAAAGCGCCCTGTGAGCAAGGCGCTTTTAAAAGGATAGAACGAATTATTGTTTTAATTAATTTGATGACCGCTTTAACTGTTGTTGGAATCCCTGTAACAATTTAACCTTTTTTTTTGCTGTCCAAACTCATTGGCAAGTAGAGCTATTTATCTTTTAAGTCATCCTGATGCTGCTGAGATCCCTTCTGTTTTTTCTTATGTTCGTTACTAAGATCATTCAACGATTGCTTGGCGCTTAACCTGGTATCCGATAATGTTTTCTCTAATTCAGCCACTTGTGACTGTAATTCAGTATTAGTCCCTTTGAGTTGATGATTAAGCGTGACCGCCTTATCCAACTGCATAGTCAGTTGTAGTATTTTTTCAGTACTTTTATCTAACTCTGCTTTTTGTTTTTCCACACTCCGTTGCGCTGCTTGCTTCTCTTTAATGGCTTTATCATATGCTGCATTTTGGACCATCAATCGTTTATCATTTTCTCTGGCTGCGGCTTCTAACGCTGCCATTCTATCCGAATAAAAAGCCTCATTAGCATGCTGTTTTTGTTTCTCTGTTTCTAAGCGTTCGCCAAGATCTTCCTCAGCTTTTGTACCCACCCCCATCATGACTCGCCAGGTATCAAAAAGGGTATTATTGGTCCGATTGATGACATCAAATGGAAAGACCAGCTCGCTGCTTTCATGATCATTGTTTTCTTGTTGATGGCTTAAGCGAATAACACGCTCAACCTCTTCAAGTGCGATTAAAGCATGCTTATAACTGCCGCCAATAGCTTGCTGTAATTGAGTAGCAGAAATTATTTCTAATGTTTTTCCGGCTTCAATCCAAGTTTGGATCTGATCCAGATACAATTTTGGATCAAAAGATAGTGGAAACTGTACAAATTGTGAATCTGCTTTTAAATCGACACCCATTTAACGCTCCCTTAAAATGTATGTTAGGCTCTACTAACAAATAGTCTATAGAAATAACATCAACACAGATTTTATTAGAATAGCGAGCAATCTCTCTTTTTACCCTCATCGCTTTTTGACACACAATTTTCTATGATACTAAGTGGCTGGCCGACACCTAAGATTGCTTAATATGACAACATACGTTTACCGGTCATTCATAGTCGCTGACAATTCAGAGCCATTAAGCATGACTTCCTCACTCCTCTTTTCACGGCTATTAATGCCGACAAAATCGAAATACTGATAATTACAATTGAAACACTTAATACCAGCAACAGAGGAGATGATATTTCAACATAAACGAGGTAATGAAGCTCAAAAAATTGAGAAAGCTGAACTATTATGTCCAGATAGATCGCACTACACCATACAGCTAAGCCACCTCCCAGTGACAAGCCCGCGATAACAATCAAACTTACTTCACAAAAAAATCCAGCAATAATTTCTCGGGGGTTCGCACCTAAAATAGTGAGTAGATCTATTTCTCTTTGCCGTCTGGAAATATTATTGATCATGATATATTGCAGCAGAACATACATGATGACTGTAATTATAATAGCTGAAGTATTCATAACTAAAAAAACGTTATATTCAAAAAAATCCAGATGACTCCCATTGTCCAAAGCGACAGATTCTTTTACTTTTTCCAGTGCATTAAGCCCGTACCCTCCTAAAAACAGAAGGAGAAATCCTGAAGTGGAGATAACTGACACCATAAACAGTGACAGTCCTGCATTATGAATAATGTACTTCTTGGCCAACCGCAGTAAAAAAATCAGACTCCCCACGGGAGCGCCTCCGTCATTTTCCGGTATTTAAAAAGAACTGCGGGAACATGCTCGACAATACAGCCATCTAACATATGAATTGTCCGATGACACATTTTTGCAATTGTTGTGTCACTGGTTGCGACTAAAATCGCGGTATCAAACTCATGGCCCAATTTGAGCATCAATTCTATGACAACGGCGCTGGAATCACTATCGAGACTGCCAGTAGGCTCATCTGCAATCACTGCAACTGGTTTATGGATAAACGCTCTTGCAATCGCAACGGACTGTTTTTGTATTCCCGTTAAGCTTTCAGGTTTAAGATCAACAAACTCACTCAATCCCACCTTATCGATCATTTCTAACACCCGTTGAGTACGCTCTACTTTACCAATACGATTCAGTATTAAAGGAAACTCGATGTTCTCAAAAACAGTCTGTACCGAAACCAAATTAAATTTTGGAAAAATAAACCCCATTTGTTTACGGCGAACATCGATAGCAAATGCCGATGTTTTGATTATGGGTTCATCGCCAATAATGACTCGACCTTGATAGTTTTCATCCAGTAAACTACATACATTGAGTAATGAACTTTTCCCGGATCCTGAAGGGCCATAGAGAGCAACCATCTCCCCTGAGGCAATTTTTCCATCGACCCCCTGCAGTGCGTTATAAATGTGACCATTAAATATATATGTCTTCTTGATCCTCTGGAACTCAATCATATAACCTCCTTGATAACGAGGCTCCTATGGCTTCAAAACCATAGATATGAGCCAAGCTACCAAGTGTTTTATGCCAACTAACATTATTTATTTTTATATTGTCTATAAGGGTAGGCGGTCGTAATGGTTCTTGCGTTATTCTTTACCTCCCTCATTGATGTAGCCTTAGACTAAGGCTATCGGAGAGCTCATATTAAACAATGAGATAAATGGCGTATAATAAGGATAAAAGGGAAATAAACCGATAAACGGTTTTCAATCCACTTCAACTCTGGTGCAGAATTCTAAGTAATGCCAACCAGTTCAATTCAAGGGGAATAGCGAAGGGTTGGCTGGCAGGGCAAACGCACGAAGAATGAAATTTCGAAATAAATCAACATTTTACGCTATTAGGGTTATTCCTGGCCTAGACTGTAACAGCTTGATTTCCAATTACTTTGTGATTTTCATGCTCTTGCCCTGGGTTGGCTGGCCCTTTCGAGTAAATTGGACACATAAGTGGACAGTCTGGACCACTTCCGAAAGGTGAGAGTTAGCGACCGCAATTCTTCTGCATATTGAAGTCACCAGGGGATATCTACTCACATTTGCTTAAATAAGCCTTGAGCATTACGACTGACCGCCAACTTTTCACCATTATTTTGCAAATAAACACTCATCCTCCCTGCAAAATCCCGTTTCACTTTGTCTATTGCATCAACCCGTACAATCGTAGAGCGGTGTATTTGCCAGAAAACATCCGGGTCAAGCTGCTTAATTAGCTCTTTTAGCGGTGTACGAATAAGATACTCATCATCATGGGTGTAAACGCTGACATATTTAGCTTCCGCATGCAGATAATTCACTTCATCAACTGATATCAAGCAAATATCGTCACCTTTACTGGCCCTTATCCAACGTAAGTACTGATTGGCAGGACTCTGTATTGTGGCAACTAAGCTCTGTAATGCATCAATCGATAATTTATCCCCACCTTGTGACGCAGAGTAACGATTTTTCAGATAATGCTGAATACGCTCACACGTTTGCAGCAAACGAGTTTCGTTAAATGGCTTAAGCAAATAATCTATTGCCTGCTCCTCAAATGCCTTTATCGCATATTCATCATATGCAGTAACAAAAACGACTAGTGGTACCTTATTGATCGACTTCAACGATTTAGCGACCGAAATTCCGTCAAGTCCTGGCATTCTAATATCAAGGAAAGCAATATCGGGTTGATATTGCTTAATACTGGCTAACACTGATTTACCGTCTTTCTCGCTTGCCACTACTTCAAGTTGCGGCCATACTTCTGCAAGTGTTTTGTTTAAATGATAACGCAGCAGCGGTTCATCATCTGCGATAACGGCAGTGTAAGATAACATTTCCTTCATATTGAATGCCCTCCAGGCAATAGCTCCATTTTAGCTATAACCCCCCCTATTTCCGGGGCAGAGATGAATAATCTAGCGTCCTCGCCATAAAGCCCTTTCAAACGCTGACGAATATTATCTAAACTAACACCATGCCCGGCATGCATCGACGGATGATTAAACCCTACACCATTGTCTTTGACTTCAACAATCAGCTTATTATTTTCACAACAAAGGCACACTACAATTTCACCGCCGTCTTCACAGGGCTCAATGCCATGATAAATTGCATTTTCCACCAGAGGCTGAAGCATATGTGGGGGGATCTCCCATTGCTTGTCCACGCTATCATTGACAATAAACCGGTAATTGAGTCTGTCACCTAAACGCATCGATTGAATCCCTAAGTAAGCATCGAGTAAATCAATTTCATCACCAAGCATGATCCACTGCCGACGACTCTTCTTTAAACTAATTCGTAATAACTCAGTAAGTTGTTCTAACAACTTCGTCGCTTTCCTAGGGTCGGCATCAATAAGGACTTGTAAATTGGCAAGAGTATTAAAAAGAAAATGCGGTTCAATCTGACTTTGTAAGACTTGCAACTGACTGACGACTAATGCACGCTCCTGCTCCGTCTGCGTAAGTTTAACTTGTTTCAGCTCATTTTCGATCAATAACGCCTTTTCTCGATTATAAAAAAAATAATAAATAATCGACGAGAAGAAAATACAAAAACTGATAAGATAAAAAATCTGATTATAATCTTTACTATTTACAAACCACACTGACCATAACAGGGCATGTATTGTTCCGAAAACTAAGGTTCCGCCAACCACAACGATAAAACCAATGAAAGGTGGCCAGTACGCACGATTATTTTGAACCATGTAGTTAATTATATTACAAATGCCACCGTATCCGAATGAGATAATCAAGTGTCGACTGAAAGCTCCTCCTATAATCACGTAGGTTATACAGGAGATAGCAAAGCAAAATAAAATGCTAATCACTGCATTCCTTAGTACATGACTTATCCTACTAGTACTCACGGCTTACATCCATTATCTATATTAATCTGATGGGAGGTATACTAAAGCTGAGATCAATATGCAACAAGTCACCTTGATGTAAGTATGAACTCACTCTTTTTCATTCTGTTTTATGAGAAGAAGGGATTTATGGTGCAATGCATCGTATCAGGAATCAGTATTATCGTTAGCCATTAATTAAGCTTTTAGCGCCTACCCCATACCTTATCGCATTATTTTGCGGTATGGTGTGGGGCTCAAACAAAAGAATAGATGATATGCAGTTAATGATTGAACAGCTCAACAAATTAAAAAATGCCTGGATGGCAAGCCACGTCACCGACGCTGAATTTCCGACACCACTCAGCGAGAAGGGATTGGCCTTGTATCAAGCAAAACAACTGCAGCTTTCATCTCAACTGATATCCTCTATTCCAGATTGTGCTACATCTTCTCTTTCTTTCTATCCTGTCGATTGTCACCCGCTGACCATCAGGTATTCGTTGGTACTTGCCAGCCAATGGGCAAAAGAAGCCGACAAAGATGCGCTCATTGAATATCTCACTCAAATTATGTTCGAACAAGATGCTCCGGCTCAGCTCTACGTTGGCTTTTATAAAGGAAAACCAGCCGCCTGCGGTATGATTTATCATCACCAGTCAGATGAGGGAAACTGCGCGCTCATTGCAGATGTTCATGCACTGCCCCTCGCTAATCAACAAGCGTTGCAAGATGAAATGGAAAACTACCTTCTCAACAAAGCAAAAGAAGACCATGACATTCTTGTTTTAACAAAATAATGGAAGTGATACCTTCTTATGAACGGAGGAGTATTGCTGCCGGACGAAATGATAGAAATGGGGTTTAAATAAACCCCATTTCAATTAACAAATCCACCCGCTGAAGCTATTTACCGAGAGACGGTTAATAGCGCATTTGCCAGATAATTAATTTGCTGTTCTTGAAGACCCGCAATATTTACACGGCCATCACCAACCGCATAAATCGCGAATTCTTTACGCAGGCGTTCGATCTGCTCAGGGGTTAAACCTGTAACTGAAAACATACCTTTATGTTTCTCGATAAAATCAAATGAATCAGATCCCTGAGTACGAATAGCTTGTGTCAGGCCAGCGCGTAAACTCCGTAAGCGGCCATTCATCTCACCAAGCTCTTGTTTCCAGACAGCCGTTAAATCATCATCGGTCAGAATCGTCGCAACGACTGCCGCACCGTGATCTGGCGGCATTGTATAAGTAGAACGCGCTAACTGCAGAATCCTCCCTTTCGCCTTTTGGGCTTCCTGCAAGCTATCACTGATCACAATCGCGGCACCGGTACGTTCACGATACAAGCCAAAATTCTTTGAACATGAGGTCGCGACAATCAACTCTTCGACATTATCAGCCATGTATTTAAGGCCTGCTGCATCTTGCTCTAAACCATCACCGAAACCTTGATAAGCAATATCAACAAATGGAAGGAAACCATTTTGATTTGCAAGTGCTGTTATCGCTTGCCAGTCGGCAAAAGAAATATCAGCACCGGTTGGGTTATGGCAGCAACCGTGTAGCAATACCACATCTTTAGGCCCGGCTTTTGCCAGTTCCGCCAACATAGCATCACTGTTCACTTGCTTGGTCGCAGAATCAAAATACGGATAATATTTCACAGTCAGTCCAGCGGCTTCCATGACAGGCTTATGATTGACGTAGCTGGGATTTGTTAACCATACCGTGGTATCCGGCTGGGCAAGACGCATCAAATCGGCCAACATACGCAACGCACCACTTGCACCGGGGGTTTGAACTGCGGCCGCCCGGCTATGTGCTGAGGTGCCTGATAGCAATAAATCCATCATCGACTGGTTAAATACTTCATCACCCGCCAGACCGACATAGGCCTTGGTTGTTTGCGTAGCCAGCAAGTATTGCTGTGCCTGCTGAACAGCCTGCATAATGGGCGTTTCACCTTGACTGTTCCGGTAGACACCAATCCCCAAATCCATTTTATCTGCCCGGCTATCTTCACGGTAGGCTATTGAAAGAGACAAAATAGGATCGAGCTGTGCTTGTGTAAGCTGCTTAAACATCAGATAAATTCCGTTTTTACTGTTAATCACTTCAAATTATCACTTCCGATTCAAAACGTCACGATGAAACCGTCCTCTTTTTACTTGCCTCCCACACCTACATTTAGAGAGATAGACATAATAGTGATCGAGATTAATATAATCCTAACCGCCCTTGCATCCTCACAATGACGGCCTAGATTTATATAATAAGTAAAAGGGATTTACGTCTTCATCTACATTATCAGCCTGAGATCAGGAGAGATTTATGAAAAACAGTGTTGATGTTCGTACCCTGCTAAGTGTGTATGAAAAAGTAAAAACGCAGGGCCAGCGTAAGGACAACCAATGTAAGCTAGAAGATATCACCTGCACCGAGAGTTTGGATGGTTACAGTGTGAGTCTGGCAGACGACAATGTCAGCCTGGATATCAACTTTCACAATACGTACCACTTCCATACTGATAATGACAACCCAGAAACCACCATCAATCAAACCACAGCAGATATACATAATAATAATGAGGCCCAGGTTCAGGCTTTTCTAAAAAAACTGATGGCGTTAGACGAACGCTATTAGCGTCCCATATGAGAATTGGATACTCAGTGTTAAGACTGTTCATCTCCTTAATACCCATAAAAACAAATGATGGACGTTACGGTTAACGGCGGAAATCACGGTCGATATTAACAAAACACACCCAAATTGCTCTGCCACATTCATAAAAGCCAGCTTAATTGCTGGCTTTGTTACATTTTCCCATTGAAACAAGGCACATAAACCTAGGCAGGGTTCCTTCGAAGAGAGCGGCGACGCCACCATTTGTGGAGCTCTTCAACCACGAATAAGCTGGAAGCGATCAGCAACAGTTGGCCCCACTCGGCTAAGGAAATCGGTTGGATCGCCAATACGTCGCTGATCCCCGGGGTGTACATGGCGGCAATGTGTACCAGTTGGGCAATAGGAACAGCTAACATCAAAAACGGATTAGCAAAGAGGGAAAGAGAAAAGAGTGACAGCGTTTCAGAACGGCTATTAAGCGCATGAATATTACCAAACAATACCATTAGCATCAGGGTCAGGTTTCTCGCCTGCTCCACAGGCTGGCCGGCATCAAGAGCAAGATAATAATTAATAAATGCCAACCCGCCCATCACGGTTCCGGAAATCAGAATATGCTCAATAATTATTTTTTCAAAAATCGGCTCTCTGGGTTTTCTTGGCTTAAAGCTAAGTTCATTGCCTTCTTTAGGTTCAAACGCCAGGGCGACGTCCTGCAACCCATTGGCGACTAAGTTCAGCCATAACAGTTGAACAGCGATCATTGGCATCGGCAAGCCGGCAATAACCGAGAGGAAAAACAGCCAAAGAGCAGAAAATCCGGTTGCCACCAATAAGGCGATAACCTTGCGTATATTGTTGTAAACCACACGGCCTTGCTCGATACCGGACACGATAGAAGCAAAGTTATCGTCAGTAATAATGAGATCCGCCGTTTCTTTCGCAACATCTGTTCCGCGCTTTCCCATTGCGATGCCGGTATTTGCCTGGCGCATAGCCGGTGCATCATTCACGCCGTCTCCGGTTACCGCAACAAAATGGCCCTGGCGCATAAAACTATCGACTATCTGCTCCTTTTGTTGCGGTTCAATACGGGCAAAAACGCGGATCGGTCTGATTAAGTCGTCTGCGGCTTTCAGACTTTGGGCATTGGCCTGATGGATCATACTTCCTGTGACAACAGCGGCATCTTGTTCACACAGACCAAGCTCTATGGCAATCGACTTTGCAGTAGCCGGGTGATCACCGGTGATCATCGCGACTTCAATCCCCCCGTTACGGCAGCGGGTTATCGCATCAAACGCTTCTTTACGTACCGGATCAATCATAGCCACCATACCTAGAAAGTTCATTTTCTCTAATGTCTTATGGCTGTTTTCAATCACTTCCCGTTTGGCCAGGGCAATAATCCGGTAACCTTGTTTAGCCAGAGATTCAAATTGATCTTCGATCAATGCCTTGTCAATGTCGACCGGCCCTGATGCCGTTTCCATTTGACTACACATACTGAGCATTTTTTCAGGGCTGCCTTTGGCATACAGCCAAGCACTGTCACCATCAAGATTCACGCTGCCGCTATAGGCTTTTTCTGGTTCGTAAGGGATAAGCTCCAGCTGGGTCTGCTGTTGCCGCAGTTGCGTGATCGACATCCCCAGCTTTTTAGCTAACACCAGAAATGCAACGTCGACGATATCACCGTCCGATACCCATTCTCCTCCGGCATAACTAAGATGGCTTTCATTGGCCAAGACACCAGCAATACACAACTGCTGCAGGTGTTGTTGTTCGGTATTACCGCAAATTTCACCGCCAGGAGCGATCCCTTCTCCCGTCACCTGAAAAGCCTTATTGTCTGGCAGTACTACCTGACGGATCGTTAACTCATTTACGGTCAATGTGCCCGTTTTATCAGAACAGATAAAGGTACACGAACCTAGCGATTCCACGGCGATCAGTTTACGGATAATGACATTGTTTTTGGCCATTCGCCTCATACCGATAGCCAGAGCGACAGTCAGCGCGGCGGGCAACCCCTCAGGTATCACCGAGACGGCGAGGCCAATGGTCATTAAGATAATGGCTTCGGTGGTATAGCTCCCTTTCAGCAACATCATGATCGTAAGCGTTAAGATTGCGATAAAAATACCGCCAGCGACCTGATAGGTAAAAGCCCGGATGCGGATCATCAATGGTGGTTCGGAGACACGCTCTTTCGTGACATGGCGAGCAATACGCCCGATCTCGGTATGGGTCGCCGTTGCGGTTACAATGGCCTGAGCACGTCCGTGGGTAATAATACTACCCGCAAAACACTGGTTTACCCTTTCCGACAACGGCGCGTCCTCAGCAACCTTGGCCCAGGGATTTTTACTCACAGCCAGAGACTCACCCGTTAACATCGATTCATCAACAGCCAAATTGTGGCAATTAATAAGGAGTACATCTGCGGGCACCTTGTCGCCGGAAGAGAGCAGAAGCAAATCACCCGGAACGATTTCTTCGACATCAATAGTGCGGGCAATACTGTCACGGATGACATGGGTTACACCTTTGACCATATTCCGTAATGCCGCTGCAGAGCGTTGGGCAGAATACTCCTGAACAGTGCCTATAATGGCGTTAAGGATCAGCACCACAATAATAAAGATACCACTAGGGTTTTGCCCCAGAATGAATGAAACAATGGCGGCAATAACCAGAATATAAATAAACGGACTTAAAAACTGTCGGGCAAATATTTGTACCGTTCCGGGCATCGGAGGCTCAGGCAACCGGTTGATACCATATTCTTTCAGTCTCTCTTCAGCATTTTTTTGTGTTAAGCCAGCACCAGTGTTTTGATCTGCGGAACCAGTCTGAGCAGCGCTTACAGCCTCTGTATTTTGCTCAGCAGATCCTGATTTTATTCCTTCTTTCAGCGAATTTAACGTCATGTGCTAATTCCCGCTATAAATAATATCAGTCGGGACAGTTATCCCAATTGATATAACATTCTTATTCCCGTACGCCCAAACCAGCTATTCATCATCCAGCCGAATATCCGATTAAAATGGATGCATGTCAGTTTTTAATACTGATAAGAATAGACTGAAAAATATGTAAAGTGAGACATTATGCAACTAGAGTGTTATTCAATTTGTATTCTTCGCAGATGATCAATGTTGGTTCAGATTCAATTCAATATCGCTGGTTTATTGTCTATAGGTATATTCAAGTCACTACAAGAGATTCAGAGCTTCCTCTGGAAACTCAATTCGAGCGAAATGAGAGGGAAACCAAGTGAACACACAAAAAATGAGCCCCAAAGAACAAGAAATCGTACTTGCGACGTTACATGAATGCTACCGACGACTTAAAGCCGCAAATACCACTCCAAAAGAAATCTCACAAGATGGCTTTAACCTGATGTTTAAATCCGCTTACCAGGGCGTAACAAAAAAACACTAATGGGTGTGGTCAATGTTCTCAACGAAAAGCCCAGCTTTCACTGGGCTTAACGCATGTCCTTACATGCTTTTATACCCTTCTGTAAGGCAGGTAAACAGGTTCCCACATTTGTTGAGCAAGTTCTTGTTGAATATTTTTACCTCGAAGCAGGCTATTCGGTTCAGTGGCTTGCATATTTTCAAGAATACTGGTTGCCACCACAACAGAGACTTCCTTCAGTTTACTGATCCTCGGGTATACGCATCCCGCAGCCAGATCTTCCTCTGAAACACACTCAGCCAAGGCGTAAGAAGCCATAGTGAACATGTCAAGGGTGACTTTCTGGGTTTGAGAAACTATCGATGCCAATCCCACACCAGGGAAGATAAAGACGTTATTACCCTGGCCGATCCGGTACTCATGGCCGTTGTAGTTAACATTATCAAATGGGCTTCCGGTGGCGACAATAGCCTGACCATCACTCCATTTGTAAATATCTTCTGGTATCGCTTCGCAGTTTGCGGTGGGGTTAGAAAGCGGAAATACCATTGGTCGTTTGGTGTATTCCAGCATCTTCTGAACGTGCTCTTCTTTAAATGCGCCGCCGATACCACTGGTTCCCAATAGCACCGTTACCGGATGGTTGTTGATAAGTTCTGTCAGAGAAACCTTGCCGAGCACTTCAGTGTGCCAGCCTTCAGCCAGTGCGCGAGGTTTGGCATAGCGTTTCTTGTATTCATCCAGACCATCCCGATCATCAAACACTAAGCCTTGCGAATCGAGTACAAATATTTTTTCCCGCGCCGCAACATGCGAGCAACCTTCTTTGAGTAGGCCCGCGTAAATCTGATCGGCGACCCCTACTCCACCAGCACCTGCCCCATAAACCACATAGGTTTGATCGGCAAGCTTCTCGTTTTTAATTTTCACCGCACCAAGTATACCCGCCAGCACAACGGAGCCTGTGCCTTGAATATCATCGTTAAATGACGGCAAGTCATCTTCGTAATCACTCAGGTTATCGAATGCATTGGATTTACTGAAATCTTCCCACTGCAATACCGCTTTCGGGAAGTGGCGCTTCACCTGCTTCACAAACTTACGGATGAAAGCCTTATATTCCTCGCCGCGCATACGTTTACGAGGCATCCCCAGATACATAGGATCATCAAGCAAATCCTGGTTGTCGGTACCAACGTCCAGTGCTATTGGCAGGCAATGTGCCGGATGAATACCAGCCCCCAGGGTATAAAGGGAAAGTTTACCAATTGGGATCCCCATTCCGCCGACACCCTGATCACCTAAGCCAAGAATGCCCTGGCTGTCGGTAACAACGATAATTTTGATGTCTTTGCCGATAAAGTGACGAGCCATCTCTCCCATTTCGTCAACACTATCTTCGGTAATGTACAGACCTCGCGCTTTTTGGTAACGGTGGCTAAATTCCTGGCATGCCTTACCGACGGTTGGGGTGTAGATGATCGGTGTCATTTCTTCTACATGACGGGATAACAATGCATAGAATAAGGTTTCGTTTCTATCTTGAAGGGCACGCAAGAAAAGGTATTTTTCAATATCTGTTGAGGCGTTTCTGAAGCCATCATATACACGGTTTAATTGATCATCGAAGGTTTGTACCCTTGGTGGAAGCAAGCCGCTCAACTGAAATGCTTCACGTTCTTCATAACTAAAGGCAGTGCTTTTGTTCAGGGTACGATCGTTGAGCAACTCGGTACCGGTTAATGAAACAGGTCGGAATTCATTGCCTTCTTCATCTTTCCACCTTAGGTATTTTCCTGTTGTCATGGTATCCCTCCACTATAAAAACAAATTATTATCAGTCCTCAAATGTCATCTGTCAGAAACGGCATGCGGTTTTATGCGAGGGCTGATTGGTTATCCCGTGATACTTAATAAATCAGTTGGTATCAGGATATGGCAAGTAATTGTATGCTTTTTGCAACATTAAAAATGTGAAGTAAAAGTGCCTGTCACAAGATGTCAGGCACTTTTATTCATTTCGAGACATGAGGGCCAGATTGTCTTCACCATTGCAATTACAGCGGTCGGAAGATAAACAGGCCTTGGTCCTTTTTCAGGTATAACTATTTGCCCTGCAACTCAACATGTGGCGCAACGGCTCCCTGAGGACGAGTGGCTAACTCTTCATATAACCGCCATTTACGTTCGGCCACAGTCTGCGCTTGAGCGGTAATATCACCGGCAAGTTCAGGGTGACTACGGCGTAAGCTCTGATAGCGCCCTTCGTTGTAGCGATACGCTTCCAGCGGGATCGTCGGACGTAATGTATCGAGCGAGAACGGATTCTCACCCACATCACGCAGTTCCGGGTTATAGCGGAATAATGGCCAGTGACCGGATTTAACCGCAAGCTGCTGCTGGTGCAGGCCATCTTCCATATTAATGCCGTGAGCAATACAGTGGCTGTAGGCAATAATGATTGATGGACCGCGGTAAGCCTCAGCTTCCCGCATCGCTAATAGCACCTGTTGCGGATCTGCCCCCAGCGCGACACGAGCAACATAGACGTTATTGTAAGAAATAGCCTGCATCGCGACGTCTTTCTTGATCGCTTTTTTACCGGCTGAAGCGAATTTCGCCACTGCGCCTAACGGGGTGGATTTCGACATCTGACCGCCAGTATTGGAATACACTTCGGTATCCATCACCAGCACGTTAACATCGGCACCACTGGCCAATACATGATCCAGACCGCTTGAGCCAATATCGTACGCCCAGCCGTCCCCCCCAACAATCCAGATTGAGCGGCGGATCAGCTGATCGGCGACAGATATCAGGTTCAACGCAGATTCTGTTCCGAATGCTTTAAGCTCCGTTTTAAGCAGATCAACACGCTTGATCTGTGCCTGAATTTCCGTTTCGGTATTTTGTTCAGCATTCAGTAATTGATCAACCAATAACGGATCGAGTCGGTCGCGGTTTTCCACCACCAACTGTTTCGCCATTTCGTGTTGCTTCACAGCAGCCAGACGGAAACCAAAGCCGAACTCGGCATTATCTTCGAACAATGAGTTCGCCCAGGCAGGCCCCCGCCCTTCGGCATTTTTCGACCATGGTGTAGTCGGTAAGTTACCGCCATAAATAGACGAGCAGCCCGTAGCATTGGCCACCATCATCCGATCGCCAAATAGCTGTGACATCAACTTAAGGTAAGGGGTTTCACCGCATCCCGCACATGCACCAGAGAACTCAAACAGTGGCTGCAGGAACTGCGCCCCACGGACATTCGAGAAGTCGATACGGGCACGTTCGTTGTAGGCCAACGCCTCAAAGAAGCTCAGGTTCTGCTTCTCTTGCTCCAGATAAGGCGCTTTCAGCTCCATATTGATAGCTTTGCGCTCGGGCAACGTTTCTGTCGCTTCTTGCACGACCATCGGGCAGGCATCGACACACAAGCTGCAACCGGTACAATCTTCGGCGTAAACCTGTAATGTGTAACGTGTATCCGGGAAGCCTCGGGCGGTAATGCCCGCAGATTTGAAGCCTTGTGGGGCATCATCCAGTTTCGACTTGTCGTAGAACTTGGCCCGAATCGCCGCATGCGGACAAACAATGCTGCAGTTACCACACTGGATACAGTCATCTTGCTCCCAGACTGGAATTTTCTGGGCAATATTGCGTTTTTCCCACTGCGTCGTACCTGACGGATAGGTGCCGTCGACCGGTAGCATCGAGACAGGAATAAGATCGCCCTTGCCCGCCATCATCGCCGCAGTGACTTCCTGGACAAACTTCGGCGCGAGTTCGGAAACTGTTGGTTTTGACACCCCCGTCGCCGTGACCTTATCTTGTACCTTCACCTGATAAAGGTGAGACAGGGTATGGTCAACCGCGGCAAAGTTTTTCTTTACCACTTCGGGGCCTTTACGGGCGTATGTTTTCTCTATCGCTGTTTTAATTTTAGCAATGGCAACGTCTTTTTCTAACACCCCGGAAAGGGCAAAGAAACACGTCTGCATAATGGTATTGATGCGATTGCCCATGCCGGTATCACGCGCCACTTTATAGGCGTCGATCACATGCAGGGTCATATTGCGTTCGATCAGTTGCTGCTGCATTCTTGCTGGCAGGCTGTCCCATACCTTATCCGCAGGTTCAGTCGTATTTAGCAAGAATGTCGCGTTATCCGCCGCTTTCGCCAGCATGTCTGTACTTTCAACAAAGGTTGACTGATGACAGGCAATAAAATTAGCCGACTGGATCAGGTACGGACTGTTGATCGGATGATGGCCGAAACGCAGGTGCGATTCGGTCTGCGAACCCGATTTTTTTGAATCGTAGACAAAGTAACCCTGAGCAAAATAGTCCGGATCATCTCCGATGATCTTGATGGTATTCTTATTCGCGCCTACCGTGCCGTCAGCCCCCAGGCCATAGAACATGGCGCGCACCACTTCGCTGGATTCAATATCGAAATCAGCATCGTAAGCGAGATGCGAGTTCATCACATCATCAATAATACCGACGGTAAAATGGTGCTTAGGCTGTTCTTTCGCAAGATTATCAAAGACGGCTTTAACCATCGCTGGTGTGAATTCTTTACTCGACAAGCCATAACGACCAGCCACTAAGCGT
Source organism: Photobacterium sp. (assembly GCF_057456235.1). NCBI lineage: Bacteria > Pseudomonadati > Pseudomonadota > Gammaproteobacteria > Vibrionales > Vibrionaceae > Photobacterium > Photobacterium sp. The sequence goes on from NZ_JBVCPH010000005.1 coordinate 78,502, forward strand.
GGCATCTGCTCAAGGCGATTCTGTCCCTCACCATTAAAAGAATCCATCAATGCGGTCAGCACATCCTGATAGAGCGGATCGGCATTGGCTCCCGGCTCTTTGGTACGATCTAATATCGCCAGTTTTTTCGTTGTCTTTGGCAGTGCCGCCATCAGATGCTCTGCCGAAAGAGGCCGGTACAACCGCACTTGCAGCACACCGACTTTCTCGCCCTGTGCAACTAAATATTCGACAGTCTCTTTGATGGTTTCGACACCCGATCCCATCGCAATCACTACCCGCTCGGCATCTGGCGCACCGTGGAATTCGATCAGCTTATAATGGCGCCCCGTTAGCTTGCCCAGTTTATCCATACAGCCCTGAACAATGTCCGGGGTACTGGCATAAAACGGATTAACCGTTTCGCGACCCTGAAAATATACATCCGGGTTTTGCGCCGTGCCACGAATGAACGGAGTATCAGGACTCAAACCACGTTCACGGTGTGCCCGTACCAATTGGTCTGAGATCATTTCCCTGATATGGGCATCAGAAATCAGACTGATCTTGTTCACTTCATGGGAGGTCCTGAAACCATCAAAGAAGTGAATAAACGGAATACGTGCATCGAGCGTTGCGGCATGAGCCACCAGCGCCATATCGTGCGCCTCTTGTACCGAGGAAGCGGCAAGTAGTGCAAACCCCGTGCCCCGTGCGGCCATAATATCCTGATGATCACCAAAAATAGACAGCCCCTGAGCCGCCAGCGACCGTGCGGCGACGTGGAATACCGCGGATGTCAGCTCGCCAGCAATTTTGTACATGTTGGGCAGCATTAACATCAAGCCTTGCGAGGCCGTAAATGTCGTTGTTAGCGCACCACTTTGCAGCGAGCCATGGACGGTACCTGCGGCACCGCCTTCACTTTGCATTTCCGCGATCAGCGGAATATTGCCCCAAATATTTCGTTTGTCTTCTGCGGCCCACTGGTCAGCAAATTCGGCCATAGTCGAAGAAGGTGTAATTGGATATATTGCACACACTTCACTGACGCGGTATGCAATATGTGCCGCGGCTTCGTTACCGTCACAGGTGTGCATCACTGGCATCGATGAAAGAGCCGCCTTCGACGAATGAATCGTTTTATCTGTCATGATCTGCTCCTAGTCCGTTTCAGCGGCTACCATTTCGATGGCATGACAAGGGCACTGCAAATAGCAAGCTTCACAGCCGGTGCACTTATCGTAATCAACCTTATATCCCTTACCTTTTCCTAAACGGGTAATTGCCCCCTGAGGACAGGCACCAAAACAGCCATCACATTCAAAACAGTTGCCACAGGAGTAGCAACGCTTGGCTTCAAACAGGGCTTCCTGTTCAGTTAACCCCCCGAAGACTTCGTCAAACGATGTGGCACGTTGTACTACGGGAATTGCCGGCTGCTCGCTCTTGTCTGCATCGGTTTTATACCAGAGGTGCAACTTGTCGTAGCGGATCAGCGGTTGTTTGGAAATTTTGCTGAAGGTACGTTTATTCAGAAAAGCATCGATATGCGCTGCGGCTTTCTTACCGTGACCGACGGCGATTGTAACCGTACGATCACTTGGCACCATATCACCACCGGCAAATAACCCGTGATAGCCGGTCATCATCTGTTCGTTAACGATAACGGTTCCGTCTTTTTTATGCTCAACACCCGGAATCGACTTGGTCAGTTTGGTATCGATATTCTGACCAAGAGCCAGGATCAGGGAGTCCGCCTCGACGGTTTCAAACTCCCCTGTAGGCTGCGGACGGCCATCGCCGTCTATCGCCATTTTCTCAAGGGTAAAGGTCGTACCATCAATTTGGTTAATCGTTCGCTGCCAGTGGAATACCACCCCTTCTTCCATCGCTTCAACGCATTCAAAATCATGGGCTGGCATGTGGGCACGGTCGCGACGGTAAATCACCATCACATCGGCCCCCTGACGCCTGGCCGTTCGCGCGGCATCCATTGCGGTATTGCCACCACCATACACGGCAACACGCTTGCCCAGTGCTGGCGCAGTATTCATTTCTGTTGCTCGAAGATACGAGACAGCATCATTTACTTTGCCGGGATCATCGTTGGGAATATCCAGCCCCCGTCCGACATGCGCGCCTATAGCAAGAAAGACAGCATCAAATTGCCCTCTTACTTTTTCTGCCAGCAAATCTTCGACGGTATGATTGAGCACAATCTTAATACCCATTGCTTCAATACGGGCGATTTCACTTTCCAGAATATCACGGGGTAAGCGGTAGGCAGGAATACCGAAATGCATCATGCCACCGGCCATTGGCGCAGCGTCGCGGATCTCGACATCGTGCCCTTTTCGTTTCAGGTGATACGCCGTTGCTAGGCCACTCGGGCCAGCCCCGACAACCAACACCCGCTTCCCGGTTGGTTGCGCATCAACACGCACTTGCCAGCCTTTTTCTATCGCCTGATCGCCCAGAAAACGCTCCACCGCATGAATACTGACAGCTTGATCAATATTGGCACGGTTACAGGCGGATTCGCACGGGTGGTAACAGACGCGACCATGGATCGCCGGCATGGGGTTGTTTTTGATCAAAGCCTGAAACGCTTCTTCGTATTGCTCTTCCTGCGCTAGCGACAGCCATTCCTGAATATTACTCCCGGTCGGGCAAGCATGGTTACAGGGCGGCAGGGAGTTGGAATAGATGGGGAATTTTGTTCTGACTGGTCCCGATCCCTTCTTGAGGGTGAGATCCGGAGGAAGGGTCATATCCTTTGGACAATTACTCATAATGCTCTACCTTTCTCTAAGTGCCTGGTGGCACAATAAAGAGCAAGCCACTCAATTCCATTGTTATGAGAAGCTTGCTGTTTCACATCGCTTTTTGTCTGTTCTTCTGCTTTGTCGGTACATCAGACTCGCTTTTAGGTGTCAATTTTTAGATATTGCTTTGTAGGGTAGATGTCGACAATGTAAACGATGAATATTTTTTCCATAAAAAAGTGTAGCCGTTCAAGTCTATGCCATTTCATTAATCTGCAACGAGATGAATAACTACATTTCACACATAACTTAAACCGCTACGCAGGTTCCGGCTTTTTCAGCCAGCACATCGAGGCCTTGTTCTAACGCGCCGATATACGCCCGACCGCCAAACTGGGCAAATTCAGCGGCGGCCTCAACTTTCGGCCCCATCGAACCAGCAGGGAATTCATGTTCACTTAGCTCGGCCGGTGTCACTGAACGCAACGCACGTTGCTGGTCTGTTCCCCAATCGAGATAAACGGCATCCGCATCGGTCAGGATCAGCAGCTTGTCAGCCTTTAACTGTTTAGCCAGTAATGTCGCGGACAGATCTTTATCAATCACCCCTTCTACGCCCCGGTAACCGAAATCTGAACGACAGACCGGGATCCCGCCGCCGCCACAGCAAATGACCATTTGCCCGGCTTCGAGCAAGGTATCAATTGAGGTTTTATCGAGAATGTTCATTGGCTTTGGCGATGGCACAACCCGGCGTAGAAATTCCCCATCGCGTTTCATGACCCAATTATTGGCTTCGGCTAAAATACCCGCTTCGTCTTCGTTATAAACCGGGCCGACAAATTTGGTAGGATCGAGCATGCTCGGATCATCAGCATCCACTTCAATGCGCGTTAACAAGCTTGCGACCTGAGTCTCCGGCATCAGGTTTTGCAACTCCTGGGCCAGCATATACCCGATCATGCCTTCACTTTCCGCCCCTAGAACATCTAATGGATACGGCGCTACTTTATCGTAAGCAAGATTCTGTAATGCTAACAACCCTACTTGCGGGCCATTGCCATGCACAATAGCAACACGGTATTCTCGCGCAATCTCGGCTATCGCTTTGGCGGCAATCTTGATATTGGCCAATTGGTTTTCAAAGCTCGGCGCATCACCGCGACGTAATAGGGCATTGCCGCCTAAGGCAACGACAGCTGTCGGTTTCATGTTGACTCCTTTATTTATAAGTTTATTTATCCCTTTTCTCTGCGGCCTATTTTTTAATCTTTCAGATTCTGCCGAAGAAAAGGCTCGCGACGAATAAAGCGGCCATTCCCTGCTTTCCCCATAAATTCGCCATTGCACGACACCACCTCGCCACGGCTGATGGTCATGACTGGCCAGCCATGGCTTTGTATTGCTTCATACGGGGTATAATCGGTATTGTCATGCAATAAATCGTGGCTGATGGTGACTTGCTGCTTCGGATCAAACAGCACTAAATCAGCATCAGAACCGGTGGCCAGACACCCTTTTAGCGGATAGATACCAAAGAGTCTGGCTGGCATATAACTGGTTAGTTCAACAAAACGGCTTGGGCTGATACGCCCTTTCATTACGCCTTCAGAAAACAACAGCGGCATTCGGGTTTCGACCCCCGGCATGCCATTCGGGCAAGCGGTAAAATTATCTTTGCCGCGCTGTTTCTGGGTCTGGTATGTGAACGAGCAATGGTCGGTTGCGACCGTATCAATGCTGCCGTCGGTTAATCCCGTCCACAATTTTTCCAACTCTTCTTTCGGGCGTAATGGCGGGCTGAGAATAAATTTCAGTGCATCTTCCTGCTCATAGCAGCTGTCATCAAGCAGCAGATATTGCGGGCAGGTTTCGGCCCAGACCGGTTGGCCGTTACGACGCGCCAGACGAATGTAATCCAGACCTAAGCCATTAGATAAGTGAACGATATAAAGCGGTGCGTCATCAGCCAGCCTTGCCAGATTGATCATTCTGCCAATGGCTTCTGCTTCGCATTCTAAAGGGCGGCTGATGGCATGGTATTTCGGGGCGGTTTTTCCGGCTTCAAGTAACTGTGTACGCCGGAGTGCTATCGCAGCATCATTTTCCGGATGAACGGTGGTTAAGGCGTTGACCTGATTCAATCGGCTCAGCGCCCGCAGTACGGATTCGTCATCCAGTTTATAGCCATAGGTGAGATAGAGCTTAAAGCTGGAGATCCCTTCCTGTTCAACCATAGAGGCCATTTCGTTCAGGATCTCGTCATTAACATGCTGGATAACGCCATGAAAGCTGTAGTCAATAACCGCTTTATCTTTGGCGCTCTCTTTATAAACGTTGAGTTGGTGGTGAAGGTTACAGCTCTTTGGTCCAAACCCCATATGATCGATGATCATGGTGGTGCCACCACATGCGGCTGAACGGGTGCCGGTATAAAAATCATCGCAGCTACGAGCAAAGCCCACATCAAGATTAAAATGAGTATGGACATCAATACCACCCGGCATGACGTACATACCAGAGGCATCAATGATCTTCGTCTCAGCAGGATAGTCACTTATTGACGGTGCAATTTGGGCAATTTTGCCGTCGACAATAAGAATGTCCTGATTGGTTTCGCTATGTGCATCAACCACGATGCCATGCTTAATTAAGGTAGCGCTGGCCTTAGAATTACCAGTCTCAATCGGGGAATGACCGCTTTGCTTCATAACGCTATCCTTCGCTTTATCTGCACTTGAAAATCAAATTACACTGGTCGCTTTAATCGCAACTATTTCGTTTAGTAACAAATAGACAGTGTCTGTTGACTGGCTAAAGGCCGACTCAGTTAGTAAACGAAATAGCAAAGATATTGCGGTTTAAACATAAGACAAAAGCCATCCCGAGGGGGATATGTGGTCAGCTCTCAGGCAGAGCGAGCTGACCCCCTCGGGACGGAAGTCGGTATCAATGTCGGCTACTCGCCAACATCGCTAATTACTTTTCACCTAACTGCTTCAGATACATCTGCGGGATCACAGCGTACATTGCAGCACATGTTACCAAGTGGTCTTTCCAGGTTTTCTCGTTTGGCGCATGTGCTTCTGGCTCTTTACCCGGACCGAAACCAATCACTGGAATGCCGTAACGGCCCATGATAGATACGCCGTTCGTTGAGAACGTCCACTTATCAACCGTTGGTTTCTTGTCAAATAGAAGCTCATAAGAAGCTTCCAGCGTTTTAGTCGCGACATGCTCTTCATCAATTAACCAAGTCGGGAAGTAGCACTCTGTTGGGTATACCAATCCGGTGTAGGCTGGACGGTTATATTCGTACATTGAAACAACCGCGTTAGCTTCTTGTACCGCTGGTAGTGCACGAATTTCGTCTAATGCACCTTCCCATGTTTCGCCCCAAGTTAAGCGACGGTCAATAGACACTGCGCAGCTATCTGCCACAGCGCAACGGCTTGGTGAGGTGAAGAAAATTTCAGACACGGTTAGTGTGCCTTTACCCAGGAATTCGTCATTTTTAAGATTATGAGAAAGTCCTTCAAGTTGGTTAAGGATCGGGCCCATCTTAAAGATCGCGTTATCACCGCGCTCTGGTGCAGAGCCGTGACAGCTCACCCCTGCAACATCAACACGAATTTCCATACGGCCACGCTGACCACGATAGATTTGGCAATCTGTCGGCTCTGTCGATACCACGAACTCAGGACGGATTTTGCTTTCTTCAATGATGTACTGCCAGCAAAGGCCATCACAGTCTTCTTCCTGAACCGTACCGGTTACAAGTAAGGTATATTCGTCTTCAAGGCCCAGATCTTTGATGATCTTACCGGCGTAGACCATAGATGCCATGCCGCCTTCCTGATCTGACGCACCACGACCACCGATGATTTCATCGTCTTCCATACCCTGGTACGGGTCAAATTCCCAGTTATCCATGTTGCCGACACCGACGGTATCAATGTGTGCATCCATCGCAATAAGATGCGGACCATGACCGATCCAGCCCAATACGTTACCCATTGGGTCGATTTCGACCTTGTCGAAACCCACTTTTTCCATTTCTTCTTTAATGCGCAGTACTACTTTTTCTTCGTCACAGCTTTCGCTTGGAATCGCAATCATATCGCGCAGAAAACGGCTCATATCCGCTTTATATTCTTGGGCTTTTTCTAGGACAGTGTTGAAAGGGATGTTCATTGTCATTTTAATTCTCCTTAAGTCGGATGGTGGTCATCACACCCGACATGATATTTTTGTCTTTAAGACCTGAAGCCCTGTTTACACGATGACAAAACCGAGCTCGCAAATTGTTATTGGATTCTGCTAGTAACTAAGCTGTTGTTGGGTGCTTACCTTCCCACACAACTTCACGGTAATGAACGGGATCGGTGTCACCTTCGGTGTTGATCAACAGCACTACGGAGTCTTTTGTCAGCCCCATTTTTGCCATCAGCTCTTCTCGCTGCGGATGGTAATATATAGCAGCTAGCAAGCCTGCTCCCACCGCGCCGGATTCACCGGATACCACACGAGGGTCAGAACCTAACGGATTGCCGAGAACACGCATACCAAGTGCAGCAACGTTGTCCTGGCACGAGACAAACTGGGTACTGCAGTCGCGCAGTACTGGCCAGCCGAGTGGGTTTGGTTCGCCACATGCTAATCCAACCATGATGGTGGCAAGATCGCCGTCAACGTTGACCATGTCGCCATCGGCACTGATACCAGAACGGTAAATACAGTCGGCCTGATCGGGTTCAACCACGACAGAATGCAGGTTGTCCGCACCAAACTTGTCGCAGAGATAGCCCAGTACCCCCCCCGCCATGGCACCGACACCGGCTTGCAAGAAGACATGAGTCGGCTGGTTGATACCTTGGCTTTGCATCTGATCTACCGCTTCTGCCGCCATTGTGGTGTAACCTTGCATGATCCAGGTTGGGATCTTGGTATAACCTTCCCAAGCGGTATCCTGCACTACTTTCCAACCACACTCTTCTGCCGTTTTAATGGCTAGACGCACGGTGTCATCGTAGTTCATATCAGTAACGATGCATTTTGCACCCAGTGCGCGAATGTTATTTACTCGCTCATCCGCTGCCCCTTTAGGCATATAGACCACAGCGTTCTGACCCAATTTATTGGCCGCCCAGGCGACACCGCGACCGTGGTTACCATCGGTTGCGGTTGCAAAGGTCATTTTTTCTGTGATGTCGGTTTTCAGTTTGTCAAAATCAAACGTGTTGATATCAAGCTGGTATTCATCACAAAGCAGACGGGCAATGGCATACGCGCCACCCAGCATCTTGAATGCACAGAGATCGAAGCGGTATGCTTCATCTTTAACGAGAATTTTTCCAACACCAATTTCTTTGGCTAAGCAGTCAAGTGATTGCAACGGTGTTGGTTGGTAGCCTTCAACTTTTTGATGGAAGGCGCGGGCTTTTTCCGCTTCATCAATGGTGAACAGAGAAGATTGCTGACCGTTATAATGGCGGTTATCGGCTATCTCCATTTTTAGAGAGAATGTAGACACGACCAGACCTCATTGATGTGAATAGAAAGAAAATGCGGGGATAACCGGAATCTGTTACCCCGCGAAGGGTTTGCATTTTTCCAACTGTATTAACTATATAATTGAATACAGATATAGCAGCTACTGTAGCTATTCAGCTCGCTGCTATTTTGTTCAAGAGCAACGAGGAAGCGCGGAGTTTATAAGTATAAATGAGCACTTCTGATGCCGTTATTGGGCAAAATAGCAAGACGATGAATAGTTAGTGTTATTTAACGCGCTTTTCGTACTCATCAAGCAGCTGTTGCAGTACGGCACCTGGTTCCTGGTACTTGCGGTTCATGATCATGGCCGCAATCACATATGGCTTCCAGCTGGCTTCTTTGTAGGTCGCGATGCGGTATTTTTCGAATACCGATTCTTCGACTTCACCTTCTTTACAAGAAACGCCGGTGATATCGGCAGGCAGGCAGTGCATGTACAACGCTTCACCGTCTTTGGTGTGCTTCATCATTTCTTCAGTGCAGTGCCAGTCTTTGTGATTAGCATTCTGAGCCAGACATTCTTGCTCAAGTGCTTTCAGACCGTCATGGTCATTGGCACGAAGTAGCTCGGTACGACGTTCCATTACCTGATAAGGCGCCCATGATTTTGGATATACGATATCAGCGTCTTTAAATGCCTCTTCCATCGAAGCAACCTGAGTGAAACTACCGCCAGATGCTTCAGCATTCTTGCGCGCTTGTTCGACAACGTCAGGAATAAGATCATAGCCTTCAGGGTGAGCCAACGTCACATCCATACCAAAACGGGTCATCAGGCCGATAATGCCTTGTGGCACTGAAAGTGGTTTGCCATAGCTTGGCGAGTAAGCCCAAGTCATCGCAATTTTCTTGCCTTTCAACTTCTTGAGGTCACCGAAATGCTCTTCCAACCAGGCAAGGTCGGCCATAGATTGGGTTGGGTGGTCAATATCACACTGAAGGTTAACCAATGCAGGACGATTAGGCAGTACGCCCTCTTTCACGCCTTCATCTAACGCTTCGCCAACTTCACGCATGTAAGCATTACCCGCACCTAAATACATGTCATCACGAATACCGATGGCATCGGCACAAAAAGAAATCATGTTTGCGGTTTCACGTACGGTCTCGCCGTGAGCGATTTGTGATTTACCTTCGTCAAGATCTTGCTGAGCGAGGCCCAGCATATTAATTGCCGATGCGTAAGAAAAACGAGTACGGGTTGAGTTATCGCGGAATAGCGAAATACCTAAACCATTTTTAAAGACGTTGGTTGCAATATTTTCCTGGCGCATCGCTTTTAAAACCTGCGCCGTTTTTAATACACGCTCCAGTTCTTCAGGGCTCTGCTCCCAGGTCAAGAGGAAATCTTTATTATGAAGTTCTGACTTTAGTTCATTGATTTCCTTGATAAGTTCATTAATGCTTTTCATTTTATTCTTCCCAGTTATTAATTCGATAGCCAGTTAGTGGTCTGTTATCAGGTTAGAAATTCGTTATTAAGCCTGTGGCTGGAAAAAGTCTGTCGGGTTATAACAGACGTCTGATTCTCTTAATCCAATTACTATGCCAACAACAGAATTCAAAATGAAAAAAATATTTTTTATTATTAAAACAGTGGGTTATAAGGTGAGATGATTTTATCCGTGTCTTCTCTGTTTCGCTCCTCACTATCACGGACTATCAGCGATAGCGACCAAAATGATAGTGACTCGATGTCGGTTTATCATATTGATATCTAGGTGTGATCTACCTTGCAATTCCTATTGCGCATCGCGATTCCATTATAAAATCCTGATGCACATCAAACTGATGAGTATTAATGTTTACTATGTTACTACGGTCTTTTCATTTAGAAATAGATTTATACTATGTTGAATACACTTCACCAGTCTGAATTAATGCAGTTACAGCCCACGATACTGCGATTCACGCAAATGCTTTCAGCCGTCTTACAGTTAGACGCAGAAGTGGTTGATGCTGATCTAGTTCGTATCGCTGGTACCGGCCCTTACAGTAAGTTTTTTGGAAAAAAACTGAATACCACCTCAAGAATATTTCGTTATATCCTTGAAACCCATCAGGAAAAAGTTGTAGTCAAGTCACGGACCGATCCTATTTGTGATGGCTGCTCCAATAAAGAAAGTTGTCGTGAAACCGCCTTTTTAGGCGTCCCTATTATGATCGAAGACCGTTGCATCGGCGTGATTAGCCTGGTGGCGTTTACTGAGGAGTCACGGGAAAAGATCAAAGAAAACGTCCAGTTATTCTCTGACTATATCCGGCATATTTCTCAAATTTTTGTCTCTAAAGTGCTGGAGTCCGGAGACAACGATAATGGACTAAGTAAAGTATTTACCAGCCTGATTGAAAATATGGATCAGGGGGTACTGGTACTTGATGACAATAACCGGGTGAAATACGGCAACGATCCGGCTTTGAATAACCTTAATATTTCCCGTGACGGATTGGCCCATATCGCAGTCAACATTCAGCCATTATCTTTCCATAACAATGAATTAAAAGGTCATCAACAACATATTATTTCATTAGGAGAACGCCAGGAGCTGGTTGTCGGCCAGTTCCATGATATTCAAGGCCACCAATTATTTTTAATGGCTTTCTACCAGCCCAATACGTCTTTTGAAATAGGCAAGCCGCCGCAACAATTGCGCAGCGTTATTGGCGAATGCAAGCAAATGCAAACACTTAAGACATTGATCAGCCGTATTGCCACAAGCCCTTCAAGTGTATTAATTAACGGTGAAAGCGGAACGGGTAAAGAAGTCATTGCCCACGCGGTGCACAACCTAAGCGATCGCAACGATAAACCCTTTGTTGCCATCAACTGCGCCGCAATTCCAGATCAGCTGCTTGAAAGTGAACTGTTCGGCTATGTCAGAGGTGCCTTTACCGGCGCTTCGAATAAAGGAAAGACCGGCCTGATCCAGGCCGCGAATAAAGGCACTCTGTTCTTGGATGAAATTGGCGACATGTCGATGACATTGCAGGCCAAACTGCTGCGTGTTCTTGAAGAACGTGAAGTCATGCCGATTGGTTCCAACACCGCAGTGCCTGTCGACATTCGGGTAATTTCAGCGACGAACCGTGATTTTTCTGAAATGATCGCGACCAACAAGTTCCGTGAAGATCTTTTTTATCGACTGAATGTCATTCCAATTCACCTTCCGCCACTTAAAGATCGTCAGGGAGATGTCGACATACTGGTACATTACTTCCTTGATATCCACACCCGGAAAATCGGGGTTGGTTATCCGGGTATCACCCCCAGTGTCATGACCCGGCTGAATAGCTATAACTGGCCGGGTAATGTACGCGAGCTCAGCAACTTAATCGAGTACCTGGTGAATGTTGTACCTGCCGGGGATATGATTGATGTCGATTTACTGCCACCTTATTTCGAACGTACGCCCTGTGAGAAACGCAGCGAACAGCACACTATGGATGACAGTATTATGAGCCTCGAAGAGATGGAAAAAATTCGCATCGAAGAGGCAATTAATCGCTTGGGTAATCGTAAGTTAGTCGCAGAAGAGCTAGGAATTGGTATTGCTACATTATACCGCAAGATCAAGAAATTCGAGTTAAGCTCTCATCACGCTTAATTCACATTTTATTCATCACTAATAACAAAACCCGCTGAATGCGGGTTTTGTTCATTTCAGGTGATCAAGTACTAGACGATCAGAATGACACTGTGACGCCTGTGATCGGTAAAATCACATCAGCAATGATTGGATCAGTAATACTGAGCGTATCGCCGCCTGCTTCTGAATCATCTTCGCTGCCGTTACAGACTAACGCTAAGTCATAGGAGCCCAACGGAACATAACCGACGGCAAATTGACCTTCTCCGGAGAGGGTATCAACCTCAACCGATGCGGATGTAAAGGGTTCAGAATCTGAGCCTAAATCACCATACACTTGCGTTGATCCCGGATAGATATAAACAAACGCATCATTAAGGTTACCGAGGCACGCCTCACTGCCCACGGTACCATCAATGTAGGCAACGCCTTCGTTGTTCACCAGACGTACACCACGAGGCTTCAGCTGATAGCCATTGGCATTTTCAACCATGCTCTTACGGAGATCAAACTCCAGGGTGTAAGCCTGAGTGGCATCAGCAGTGACATCAAAGCCATCGAGTTTCAGCTCCCCGCTTGCAACACCGAAACCAAGTTTGTCTTTAGTAAGCGTCTCCATCACATGAGAATACGGTGTGCCGTCGCTATAAGCATGATTGTTTTCTTCCAGTACCGATAATCTCAGCTGGGTATATTTACCGGCTGCCATCACTTCATTGCTGAGCACCTGCAGTGAATTACTCCCCTGATAAGCCATCAGGTTAATCACCATAAATTCAGGATTGCCAGTATCAGAGCCGGGAATAATCATTCCTGAAGGAATACACTCCGGTGAGCTTTGATCAGCAGCAAAAGAAGTGGTACCCCAGTTTGATTCGCCACCATCGGTATGGTGTACCGATATTTTATCAAATGCGACGCAAACCTGATCAAGACCATCTACCGTTGCATCAGAAAAGGCCAATGAAAACTTTCCGGTTCCACTCTCAGAAGAACCACCGCCGTCGCACCCGACCAGCACGAGACCGACAACCCCTGCAATTATTGTTTTTTTCATTGCTGCACCCTCAAAATTATTATGAACCAAACAATAGCGTGCTTAGCATTCTTATTGTAGTGCATGGCTCGAAGCTAGGGATATCCTGACAATCAATTGACATTGGAGCTGCAGCCTGGTGGCTATCAGTTGATTTATCAATCACATTTGTTGGCGTGGTACAGAAAGCTAGAACCTCACTTTAAAAGGTCAAGACTTTATCGGCATGCAGTGTCCACAACGAGAGATCATCCAATGTGGCAATTTCAGCTCCTTCAATCAGCGGCAATACAGATAAACCACGCGCATCCGTACAGGTTTTGCAAAGTTTCACTTCCGCTCCCTGGGCCACGAGAATTTCCAACATTTGCTGAATGTTATACCCCTCCGCAGGCATCTGCCTCATTAATGCGCAACTGACTGAGTCTGACATCAAAAAGATCTGCAACCGGACTTCCTGGTGCTCTTGTTCATTCAAATTAATCGCCAACCGTAACGCATTGAAGGTACGTTCAGAGCCGTAAGCCGCCTCATTTAAGATAAATAAAATATTTTGCATCGTCATTACTCGCTTGTTTGAAGGCTGAAAAACAATAAATGCTTTACACATACTAAGGTATACTTTATTGCAAAACAGAAGTTATATTTCTGATTTAGCTCTATTTTTATCAATTAAAGGTACAAACTCAGCAATGATGGACTTTGATGCGCTCTTAACCCTTTCAGAAAATAACAAAGTGTTTGCCAATCCTCGACGCGTGGCACTGCTCAAAGCGGTTCAGGATACGGGGTCGATAAGTCAGGGAGCCAAACAGGCCGGGATCAGTTATAAAGCCGCCTATGATGCGATCAAAGATATGAATAGTCGTGCTAAGGAACCTTTAGTGACCAGCGAAAAAGGCGGAAAAGGCGGAGGCGGTGCATCGCTCACCCACTTCGGTGAGCGTCTTATACAAATGTATGATCTGCTGGATAAAATCCAGGATATGGGGCTAAAAGCGTTAAACGATGACAATGTACCACTACATAGCCTGCTTGGTGTGATGAGTAAACTTTCATTACAAACCAGTGCCCGCAATCAGTTATTTGGCACCATTAGCCATATTGAGCGACATGAACTCCATGATCTGATTATTATTGCGTTAAACGACAACCAGCAAATTTCAGCGACAATTACTCATAGCAGTACCTTAAGACTGCAGCTTGAAATCGGCAAAGATGTCGTCGCGTTGATCAAAGGGCCGTCCGTTGTGGTCGTCAATGCAATGTCCTCTGAATTACCGTACGACAACCAGATAAAAGGCAAAATCAAAGCCATCAGTCGTGATAAGACGTCAACAGAAGTCACCGTCGCCCTTAACAAGGTGGATGAGCTGTGTGCGTTAGTTGATAATTCAACTTTGGCAGATACTAACTTGGCTACTGATGAGAACATCTATGCCTGCTTTCATTCTGCGCAAGTCATTATTGCGACAATGTGCTAGCGATTTCAAACAAGACTCCTTTTCTGTATTGCTATCCATATACTCCCCCCGCGATGCTCTTAATGATTAGATAATCAATAGAATTAGCACTGCTAGCGTCTCTCGCCGCGTTTTAATTGTGATCTACCCCTCCATTTATTCAGGCTAGGTATATCTTGGTCTGATCTCAATCACACTTTGTGATAATCCAGAGTGCAATCCATCACTTTACAAACTACATTTTAGCCATCGAAACGTTTGCGTAAACGATTCGATGGCATAAAACAGCCAATTGAGAGAGTAATATCTACGGTTGGCTACACTCAGAAAGCATCACCACCATGAATTATTAAAGGTGCTAACCATGAAAAAAAACGCCCTCATCAACGCCGAGCTGTCTTATGTTATCGCGACTCTGGGTCATACCGATGAAGTCACCATTTGCGACGCTGGATTACCGATCCCTGATGAGACACAACGTATCGATCTTGCATTAATCCCTGGCGTCCCTACTTTTATCGATACCGTCAAAGCTGTTCTAGGTGAAATGCAAATTGAAGGCGTTGTACTTGCAGAAGAGTTTGCACAAGTCAGCCCCGAATTACACCAAGCGCTGATTGCACTGATCCGCGAAGAAGAAACGTTATGCAATAAAAAAATCGCCGTTTCTTATATCAGCCACGAAGCATTCAAGGTACATACGCAAGACAGTAAGGCCGTCATTCGTACAGGTGAATGCACACCTTATGCGAACGTAATTTTCCAGTCAGGCGTTGTTTTTTAACCCCTCGATTTTCGGAATAATCGCAAGGAGCTGACATGAACCAGCCAATTTTAGAACTTAAAGGCATCGAAAAAGCATTCCCTGGCGTAAAAGCGTTAGACAACGCTTGCTTGAATGTTTATCCGGGTAAGGTCATGGCCTTGCTGGGTGAAAATGGTGCCGGTAAGTCCACCCTGATGAAATCATTAACGGGTATCTATGCCATGGATGCCGGTGAAATCCGCTATCAGGGTAAGCTCGTCAATTTTAATGGCCCGAGACACTCCCAGGAAGCGGGGATCAGTATTATTCATCAGGAATTAAACTTGATCCCTGAACTGACTATTGCTGAAAATATTTTCCTCGGCCGTGAAAAAACCAATGCGTTTGGTGGCATCAAGTGGTCAGAGATGTATCGTGAAGCCGATGCGCTTCTAAAACGCCTGAATGTGAAGCACCACTCACATCAGCTACTGGGTGAACTCAGCCTCGGCGAACAGCAGATGGTTGAAATTGCCAAAGCGCTGTCATTCAAGTCACAAGTCATCATCATGGATGAACCGACAGATGCTCTGACAGACACTGAAACTGAATCACTGTTTAAAGTCATCAACGAGCTTCGCGATGAAGGCTGCGGCATCGTTTATATTTCACACCGCCTGAAAGAAATCTTTGAGATCTGCGATGACATCACTGTGCTTCGAGATGGCAAGTTCATAGGTGAACGCCGGGTGGCTGATATTGATGAAGACGGGCTGATTGAAATGATGGTCGGCCGCCGCTTAGAAGAACAATACCCGCGCATAGACGTTACACACGGCACAACCTGTCTGGAAGTAAAAAACCTGTCAGGCTCAGGTGTTAACAGTGTGAGCTTCAAGCTTGATCGCGGTGAAATCCTCGGCGTATCCGGCCTGATGGGAGCGGGTCGAACTGAACTGATGAAGATTATTTATGGTGCCCTGCACCGTGACTCGGGGGATATCATCTTAGATGGCAAAGTCATTAATCCGCAGAGTCCGCAGGACGGATTGGCCAACGGCATTGCTTATATCTCAGAAGACCGCAAAGGCGATGGACTTGTCTTAGGGCTGTCAGTAAAAGAAAACATGTCGCTTTGTGCGTTAGAGCAGCTGTCAAAAGGTGTACAGATTAAACACTACGATGAAGTTACTGCAGTTGAAGACTTTATCCGTCTGTTCAATATCAAGACACCGACTCGCGATCAAATTATTGGTAACTTGTCGGGTGGTAATCAACAGAAAGTCGCCATTGCCAAAGGCCTGATGACCAGACCGAAAGTACTTATCCTTGATGAGCCGACACGCGGTGTCGATGTCGGTGCGAAAAAAGAAATTTACCAGCTGATCAACCAGTTCAAAGCCGATGGCATGAGCATCATTTTAGTGTCATCTGAAATGCCGGAAGTACTGGGGATGAGTGATCGCATTATAGTCATGCACGAAGGTCATATCAGTGGTGAATTTATGGCAGCCGATGCCGATCAGGAAAAACTAATGGCTTGCGCTGTTGGTAAAAAAATCAATGAGGTAGCAGCATGAGTGATAACGCTATGACCAATAATAAGCAATCTGCTGAAAAGCATGCTTTACACGCCAATAAGCTTTTTACTAAAGAATGGTTAATTGAACAAAAATCACTAATCGCTTTAATTCTGCTGATCGTGGTGGTCTCTTTTCTTAATCCTAATTTCTTCACTCTCGATAACCTGTTGAACATTCTCCGTCAGACGTCGGTGAATGCGATTATCGCAGTGGGTATGACGCTGGTTATCTTAACCGCGGGCATTGATTTGAGTGTCGGCTCTGTATTGGCTCTCTGCGGTGCCTTTGCAGCCACCATGATTGGACTGGAAATCCCGGCAATAGTCGCAGTACCGACGGCCCTGCTTGCCGGTGCGGCATTAGGTGCAATCAGTGGGGTGATCATCGCAAAAGGCAAAGTTCAGGCGTTCATTGCGACGCTGGTAACCATGACCTTATTGCGTGGTGTGACCATGGTGTACACTGACGGCCGCCCTATTTCAACCGGTTTTACAGACGTAGCAGATAGCTTCGCCTGGTTCGGTACCGGTTATGCGATGGGCATCCCGGTTCCAATCTGGCTGATGGTCATCGTATTCGCCTCTGTATGGTACCTGCTTAATCATACCCGCTTCGGTCGTTACATCTACGCCCTGGGCGGAAACGAATCGGCAACGCGCTTATCAGGCATCAACGTAGATCGCGTCAAGATTGGCGTCTACGCAATCTGCGGCCTGTTAGCAGCCCTTGCCGGCATCATCGTCACCTCTCGTCTTTCATCCGCTCAGCCTACTGCCGGTATGGGATACGAATTGGATGCGATTGCAGCTGTCGTGCTTGGCGGTACCAGCCTTGCCGGGGGCAAAGGTCGAATCATGGGCACTTTAATCGGTGCTCTGATCATCGGCTTCCTTAACAACGCACTAAACCTGTTAGATGTGTCTTCGTACTTCCAGATGATTGCAAAAGCAGTGGTCATTTTACTGGCAGTACTGGTAGAGACTAAAAAGAAGTAAACCCTAACCCTCTGTATACCGGGCATCAACGCAATTCCGCATTAATGCCCGAAAACCTGACCCGAAACATATAAGGAATATAGAATGAAAAAGTTAGCAACCCTTATCTCTGCTGCTGTTCTTTCGGCATCTTTCAGCACGACTGCTTCTGCACAAGACACAATGGCAATGGTTGTTTCTACGTTGAATAATCCATTCTTCGTTACCATGAAAGAAGGCGCTGAAGCGAAAGCAAAAGAGCTGGGCTACAACCTGATTGTTCTGGATTCTCAAAACGACCCGAGCAAAGAGCTTTCTAACGTAGAAGATCTGACTGTCCGCGGCGTTAAGGCAATTCTGATTAACCCTACCGATTCAGATGCGGTATCTAACGCTATTCGTATGGCAAACCGCTCGAACATCCCGGTACTGACGCTTGACCGTGGTGCAAGCCGTGGTGACGTGGTAAGCCATATTGCTTCTGACAATGTTGCTGGTGGTGAAATGGCCGGTAAATTCATCATGGAAAAAGTAGGCGAAAAAGCCCGTGTTATCCAGCTTGAAGGAATTGCCGGTACATCTGCAGCGCGTGAGCGTGGAAAGGGCTTCATGAACGCCGTTGAAAGCAGCGGTATGGAATTGCTTGCTAGTCAGCCGGCTGATTTCGACCGTACCAAAGGTCTGAACGTAATGGAAAACATGCTGGCTGCCAACCCAGACGTGGAAGCTGTATTCGCACAGAATGACGAAATGGCACTGGGTGCACTTCGCGCTGTCCAGGCTTCTGGTAAAGATGTTTTAATCGTTGGCTTTGACGGTACTGAAGACGGTATCGCAGCCGTTAAACGCGGTATTCTGGGCGCAACTATCGCACAACAACCCGATCTTATTGGTGCGCTGGGTGTGGAAACGGCTGACAAAGTGCTGAAAGGCGAATCAGTAGAGAAGTACATCCCGGTACAACTTAAAGTCATCACGAAATAAGACCTTTGGCGAGTTTCGAGAAGCTCGAAACTCGCCTCTCTTTACCTGAATCGAAAATCTATCGTTTAGCACTGTACTCGCAGTCCTAACCCATATATTTTGACCAACATTCATAATTAAAAAGGTTCGTTTATGAATAAGTTAGTTGTTCTAGGTAGCGTTAACGCCGACCATGTTCTTCAGGTTGCTTCTTTCCCTCGTCCGGGCGAAACGTTACACGGTCACAGTTATTGCGTCATTCCTGGTGGCAAAGGGGCTAATCAGGCGGTTGCGGCTGCACGTTTAGGGGCTGATATTGCGTTCATTGCCAGCGTTGGTGACGACAGCTTTGGCCACTCCATGCTTGAAACATTTGCCAACGAAGGCATCAATACCGAAGCGGTGATGATTGAAGAAAACATGCCGACCGGTATTGCAATGATTCAGGTCGCTGCTACTGGTGAAAACAGCATCTGTATTTCTGCCGAAGCCAACGGCTGCTTAACCCCGGCACGCATTAAGCCGCATCACAAGCTGATCGCTGATGCGGATACCCTGCTAATGCAGTTGGAAACGCCGATTGAAACAATCGAAGCAGCCGCGCAAGTTGCCAAGTCAGCGGGTACACAGGTGGTGCTAAATCCGGCCCCCGCTCAGCCATTATCTGATGACTTATTAAAACTTGTTGATATGATAACGCCCAATGAAACGGAAGCAGAGTTGCTGACCGGCATCAAAGTAACGGATATGGCATCAGCTCAGCAAGCAGCAGATGTGCTGCATGCAAAGGGTATTAAACTTGTTATGATCACGCTCGGAAGTCAGGGTGTATGGGTCAGCCAGAATGGGAATGGCCGGCAAGTAGAAGGCTTCCGGGTTGAAGCAACCGATACCACCGCTGCCGGTGATACATTTAACGGTGCTTTACTGACAGGCCTCCAGGAAGGCCGTAAACTGGATGAAGCTATTCGCTTCGCTCATGCCGCGGCTGCAATTTCAGTTACACGTATGGGGGCTCAAACCTCTATCCCACATCGCGCTGAAGTTAAACGCTTTCTCATTGAGCATAGCTAATATAATCTGATTTGCAGTTTACTTGCTCCATGCAGGTAAACTGCAAACAGAACAAGGATCAGGGAGAAATTGATGGCGACTATCAAAGACGTTGCAAAACATGCTGGCGTTTCTACCTCAACTGTCAGCCACGTGCTCAACAAAACGCGTTTTGTCAGTGAAGATATTTCACAGCGCGTTCTGGCAGCGGTCGAAACACTGAATTACGCCCCTTCAGCCCTAGCTCGTAGTTTGAAAGTCAACCACACCCGAACTTTTGGCATGCTGGTCACTACGTCAACCAATCCATTCTTTGGTGAGGTTGTCAAAGGTGTTGAACGCCGTTGCTATGAACATGGCTATAATTTGATCCTGTGCAATACCGAAGGCGATCTGGAACGAATGCATTCCAACCTCGACACCTTGCTGCAAAAGCGTGTCGATGGCCTGCTATTGATGTGTAGCGAAGTAGAAGGCCAGGCCTTTGATCTCTTTTCTCGTCACCAGCCCGTTCCGACCGTCGTCATGGATTGGGGGCCTATGGACTTTCCAAGCGATAAAATTCAGGACAATTCCCACCACGGCGGCTATCTGGCTACCCGTCATTTAATCGCTAAAGGGCATAAAGAAATTGGCTGCCTGACAGGCCCGCTAGACAAGCTCACGGCGCAGCAGCGTTTATCCGGTTTTATTCAGGCGATGGAAGAGTCAGGCCTGACGATTAATAAAAACTGGATTGCTTCAGGCAATTTCGAATGTGAAGGCGGTGAAAAAGCATTTGAACAGCTTTATTCAAAAGGCCCGCTTCCGTCTGCACTGTTTGTCTGTAATGACATGATGGCAATGGGCGTTATTAATACTGCCAGTAAAAAAGGCATGTCGGTACCCGATGATATTTCTATTGTCGGATATGACGATATCAAACTAGCGAAATATATTACGCCTTCACTCACCACAATCCACCAGCCTAAACACCGGTTGGGCCAACAAGCAGTAGATACCTTGTTAGATAAAATTAAAACCAAGCGTGTATCAAATCAGGTCATTCAACTCGAACCCACCTTGGTTGAACGTGACAGTGTGAAGGCTGTAAACTGAAAATATGATGCCCTAAATAACAGAAGCTCGCGATGCGGGCTTTTTTTACACTTGTACTCAAACTGCCGGACAAAGATCGAATTGGATCGGGTCATTACAGGCGTAAAAAAGCCGGGCATTAAGCCCGGCTTTCAGATAACAATAATTTAATTATGCGTTACTGCTATGCTTCACTGCCTGTACGGCGAGGACGGTCGCTGTTACCGTGATTACGTTCACCACGATGGCTGCCACGGCTATCTCCGCCACGGTTGCGATCGAAACGACGACCACCAGTACCACCTTCACGATTACCTTCGCGGTTACCGCGGTAACCACCACGATTGGCGGCACGAGGACTATGCTCGCGCAGCACTTCGCCTTCAACAACAACAGCCTTCGCTTCGTTCTGACGGATGCGCAGTTTCTTAAGCTGAGCAGCAACTTCTGCTGTCATTTTCTTAGGAAGCTGAACATAAGTGTGGCTAGGTGCAAGTTTAATAGCACCAATAAATTCTTTAGTCAGGCCAAGTTCGTTAGCGATAGCGCCAACAATATCTTTAACCTGAACGCCTTGCTCACGGCCAACTTGAAGCTGGTAAGTATCCCAGTCAGCATTGTTGTATGAACGACGCTCACCGCGTTCACCACCACGCTCACCACCACGCTCACCACCACGTTCGCCACCACGACTGCCACGGTCACCGCGATCATCATTGCCACGACGCTCACGACGTTGTTGTTCACGCTCGATAGCAGCGATCATTGGGTCCGGACCTTTGTAGAACAGAGGACGGTTACCCTGCTGGCGCTGAAGAAGCATTGCAGCAAGTGTTGCAGCATCAACGTCAATCGTTTCTTGTAGCTTGCCAACTAGCTCAACAAAAGCTTCAAGCGTTGCTTGTTCTTTCTGTGTTTCTAGCTCTTGACCAAGACGAGTCAAGCGCGCTGCCGCAACAGCGTCACGGTTAGGAAGCTGGATTTCATCCATGCGAGACTTAGTGACACGCTCAATAGTACGAAGCATACGGATCTGGTTGGTACGAACCAACAGGATCGCCTTACCAGAGCGGCCAGCACGGCCAGTACGACCGATACGGTGGATGTAAGATTCTACATCGAACGGGATATCGTAGTTGAATACGTGTGTAATACGAGCTACATCAAGACCACGAGCAACAACGTCAGTTGCAACTAGTACGTCGATAACGCCACGTTTGATGTGATCAACAGTACGCTCACGAAGAGACTGAGGAATATCACCGTGTAGTGCTGCAGCTTTGCAACCACGAGAAGATAACCAGTCAGCCAGACGCTCAGTGTCCTGACGAGTACGAACGAATACGATTGACGCATCGATGTCCTTTTCAGTCTCGAGCATACGAATCATTGCTTCGTCTTTCTCTACACCTTTAACGACCCAGAACTGCTGCTCAACTTGAGATACAGTACGGTTTTCGCCAGCAACGTCAATACGCGATGGGTTACGTAGGAAACGGTCGACAATTTGCTTAACGATTGGAGGCATAGTTGCCGAGAACAATACGCGCTGTGCCGATGAAGGAGCTTGCTCCATGATCCAAGTAACGTCGTCAACGAAACCCATTTTCAGCATTTCATCAGCTTCATCCAGTACAAACGTACTAACTTCATCAAGGTGCAGACGATCACGTGAAATAAGGTCTTTAACACGACCTGGAGTACCAACAACAATGTGAGCACCATTTTTCAGTGCACGCATTTGATCCACGATAGAAGCACCACCGTAGATCTCTAAAACTTTAAGTCCCTTGATATTCTGACCAAGAACTTTGATTTCTGCAGCAACCTGTATCGCCAGCTCACGTGTCGGAGCCATAACAATAGCCTGAGGCTTATGCTGAGAAAGATCTACTTTGTTCAGTACAGGTAGTGAAAACGCAGCCGTTTTACCAGTACCAGTCTGTGCCTTACCAAGTGCATCTGCACCAGTAAGTAGTAGAGGAATAGACGCCGCCTGGATAGGGGTAGGCGTAACGAAGCCCATTGAGTCAAGTGCGGAAAGTAGTGTGTCGGCCAGATCTAACTGGCGAAATTCTGTAACAGATTCTAGCATTGGGATCCCAATAAATAATCTAACGTAAAACGGGGCCCCTTCTGCTTTAAGAGTTCTGCAACAGCAACCACAAGCATGGGCCTCGACGATTAAGAGGCGCGCATTGTGCGCCATTACTCGATAAAATGCCAGAAAAAATTGAAGGCTGTCACAAAAAAACGTTCAAGCTGCTACTTCTTGAGCAATCAGTGTGTCGGTTAAGCACTTTATGCCCTAAACCTTGGCCATTTTGCCACTATCCCATTGAATAACCAGCCCTCTCCCGCTTTATTTAGCCAAATATAGCGCTTTATCTGCAATTGAAATTAATTTCTTTCGATGATTATCACCATTCCACATCACAATCATCGCGATCCAACCGATACGGGCTGATTGGTTCCATGAATAGAGGCAAGAGGCGTCTTTATTTGAGCGCACATTCTTTTTGTCGCTGAGAGCTTTATTAGCTTCCAGAACGAAATGGGGCTGGTAGCTGCTTTTAAGAATGTGACCTTTTATCCTTGAGATCACGCCACACGCTATCTCTGCCCCCTTCCGCTTCCACTGCGAACAATAAGAGTTAAAATCGATCCGGCGGTAACTGTGGTCCAAAAATATCCCTTGCCAAAATCTTGGTTTTACAGCCCCAAATCCGTATAGTGTCTAGGTTCACAATCTGAGACCAGGCATAATGTTTCAAGATAATCCGCTGCTAGCACAGCTTAAAAAACAAATTCAAGAGACACTTCCGAAGAAGGAAGGTAACGTCAAAGCAACTGACCGTGGTTTTGGCTTTCTAGAAACAGACAATAAAGAAAGCTTTTTCATCCCTCCTCTTTATATGAAGAATGTCATGCACGGTGACCGTGTTGTTGCCGTTATTCGTACAGAAAAAGAGCGAGAAGTTGCAGAGCCTCAGGAACTGGTGGAGCAAAACCTGACACGTTTTATCGGCCGAGTTAAATTGATCCGCGATCGTCTGCACGTCATCCCTGATCATCCTCACCTAAAAGATGCCATTAATGCGCGTCCGGTGAAGGGGCTTAATCCTGAGAGTCTAAAAGAAAGTGACTGGGTTGTTGCTAACCTGAATAGTCACCCACTTGGCGACAATAAACACTCGAACAAAAACAAAACGTTCTTCTGTGAAATCAAAGAAAAAATCACAGACAGCAACGATAAAATTGCACCATGGTGGGTAACGCTTGCCCGTCATGAACTGCCTAACGCCGAACCTGCACCACAAGAAAGCTGGAGCATGTTGGACGAAGGCTTAGAACGTCAGGACTTAACCGATCTTCCATTTATTACTATCGATGGTGAATCAACCAAAGATATGGATGACGCCCTTTACACGGTTAAAAAAGACGATGGCAGCTTTGAGATCACCATTGCGATTGCTGATCCAACCTCTTACATTGCTGTTGGCGATAAGATGGACGATGAAGCCCGTCAACGTGGTTTTACTATCTACTTGCCAGGCCGCAACATCCCAATGTTGCCACGCGAGTTAAGTGATGAACTTTGCTCATTGATCGAGAATGAAAAACGTCCGGTTATTTGTTGTCGAGTGAGCATTGATAAAGACGGTGTAATTCAAGACGATATCACATTCTTTGCTGCATGGATTCGGTCACAGGCACGATTGGCCTATGACAACGTTTCTGACCTGATTGAAAACGGTCAATGTGACAACTGGATACCAAACGACGTTATCGCGGCACAAATCGATGCGCTGCATGGCTTTGCCAATGCGCGTAGTGAGTGGCGTACTAAGACTGCTGTTGTCTTTCCGGATCGTCCCGATTACCGTTTTGAGCTCAGTGAAGATAACGATGTTGTCGCGATTCATACGGATCTTCGTCGTACAGCCAACCGTATGATTGAAGAAGCCATGATCACCGCCAATATCTGTGCTGGTCGTGTACTTAAAGAAAAATTTGGTACCGGTGTATTCAACTACCACAACGGTTTTCATCCAGAGAAACTGGATACTGCGATGAACTTCCTAACCGAAGCCGAAGCGCCATTTGAAAAAGACCAGCTTACTACGCTGGAAGGCTTCAGTGCCCTGCGTCGCTGGTTAAATGATCTGGACTCAACATACCTGGATAACCGCCTACGTAAATTCCAGGCCTATAGTGAAGTTGGCAACCAACCTTCCCCGCACTATGCAATGGGGCTTGATGTCTACGCAACCTGGACCTCACCAATCCGTAAGTACGGCGATATGATCAACCACCGTCTGCTTAAAGCGCTTATTTCAGGTAATGAACCGACGCAAAAACCAGATGATAGCGTTGGTGAAGAAATTGCCAACCACCGCCGCAGCCATCGTATGGCAGAGCGGAATGTCGCGGATTGGCTGTATGTTCGTCTGTTGAAAAATTCAGTCAAAGAAGAAACCATCTTCAACGCTGAAATCTTCGATATAAACCGTGCCGGTATACGCATTCGCTTACTTGAGATTGGTGCTTCGGCCTTCATCCCCGCTTCGCTTATCGTGGATAACAAGCAGCGTATCGTGTGTAATAGTGAATTAGGTACCGTCACTATCGATACGGTAAAAGAATACCAGCTTGGTGATACGTTTGAAGTTACATTAGCTGAGGTTCGTGCCGCGACTCGTCAGCTTGTTGCTAAACCGGTTCAACAGTTCCCGGCTCCAGCTGAAGCAGCAGAAAAAAAGACTGAAAAAGAAGACGCATAAGCGGTAGCTTCTATAATTCGGTACAAAGGGTCAGTCTCGTACTGACCCTTTTTCTATCCAAAATACTGCGCACAGCGCGTATCTTGAAGTCGTATTCCGATAGCAATACTATAAAATCATTAAAATAACGATAAGAGTCAGTCGTCATGTCGCAAGTCAAAAAAGATGTTCAACAATGGTTAGAAGATGTGGTCATTGGGCTTAACTTATGCCCTTTTGCAGCAAAGCCTAACCGTAACAAGCAGATAAAAATTCAGGTGTGTGAAGAAAGCTCAGAGGAGGTACTGCTTGAAGCTATCTATCAAGAGCTGATGTTGCTCGATCAAACCCCTGCAGTAGAATTAGAAACCACACTCGTTGTTGCACCCAACTTGTTTGAGAAATTTGATGACTACAACCAATTCCTTGATTTGGTTGAAGGGCTGCTGATCCAACTACGAAGAGATGGGGTTTATCAGATTGCCAGCTTCCACCCTGACTATTGTTTCTACGGCGCTGCGCCTGACGATGCCGAAAACCTGACCAACCGCTCGCCATATCCTATTTTCCATCTAATTCGTGAAGAAAGTATGGAAAATGTATTAAGGCACTATCCGGATCCGGAAGCGATCCCTGAACGCAATATCGCGTGTGTTCAGAACCTGACGGTAGAACAAAAACGAAAATTGTTTCCCTATCTTATAAAGTAATTCCATATACTGAAGATATACATATACCCAAGTGACCTCAAGATGCCAGAATCCTGCATTTTGATCTAATTTGGGTATACAATAAAAGAAGGTATGAGTAACACCTTTATAACTTTGGATAAACTAAAAAACAGTCATATTCCAAACTATTATTTTGTCTTTTCGGTTTAATTAAGGGTATTACCGCTGTTTTGTTATACTATCGCCCTGAATAAGGGAATTATTTGAATGTCATCTCTTTCATTTGCCGTTTTTAGAAGCGCTGGATTTCGATTTGGGTCGCCATTGCTGATCTCAATTCTGATGATATTTGCATTAGAAGGGTTCACTGCTGCCTTAGCCTCATACCAAGACTTGTTACTGACCCTGCCTTATATTTTATTTTCTTTAGTTGTCCTTCTAAGCCAACCGTTTAATCAGGGCAGAACAGGGTTAGTCGCGCTTCTCATGATGGTGGCTTACTACATCATACAAACCTATTTACAAGAACCTTTGTCGAATGACTCCACTAAGCTCATTTTTATCTTACTGGCTAGCTTACTGCCACTGAATTTGCTACAGATCCACATCATGCCAGATAAACGGCTGTGGTCCCGATTCGGGGTTTATTTTATGCTGTTTATTGCACTACAAATTGCATGGTCAGCTCTGGTTATAGACTACTTTTCCCAGACAACACTCTCATGGTTATGGAATACATACCTCTACACCATACCCACGTTTTCACCCTTGCCTGTAATCCTCATTTTATTGGCGTTGGCACTGACCTGTAGCAGCGCGGCAACCATTCTGAAGCGTAATTTCGGTTCTGATCAAACCGTTTATATCAGTTTACTCTTTTCAAGTTTGGCTTTTGTCCTTTTTCAGTACCCTTTTATTTCCAGTACCGCTTTTTCACTAGCCGCAACGCTCTTGCTGCTCAATATAATTACCTGTAGCCACGAACTCGCCTTTGTTGATCAGTTAACAAACATTCCCGGTCGGCGCGCATTAGAAACAGAACTCAAGAACCTGGGAAGAACCTATACTCTGGCAATGCTGGATATTGATCATTTCAAGCAGTTCAATGATATCCACGGCCATAAAGTTGGTGATAACGTATTAAAGCTTGTGGCTAAAATCATGCAGCAAACAAAAGGTGGTGCCCAGATCTTCCGCTACGGCGGTGAAGAATTTACTATTTTGTTTAAGGGTAAAGAAGCCAGCCAATGTCAAAATTACCTTGAACAATTGCGTATTGCTATTGCAAAGTATGATCTTATCGTCCGCGCTCAGGATGATCGCCCGAAAAGTGACGAGAAAGGAACAGAGTTACGACAACAAGACAATAAGAACCAAGCGGTGCATGTCACGGTAAGTATTGGATTGGCAGATAGTTTTCCCGACCATGACCCTCAAAACGTCCTTAAAGCTGCGGATGAGGCACTTTATAAAGCAAAAAATTCAGGACGAAACCGAGTTGCCCGATAATATATTCAGTGCTTACCTACAGCATACCTCTTGATCAGAGAACATAATTCCTCCTTGCCGTATATTGTCACCCTGCAGATACAAAAAACCCGACGATATCGCCGGGTTTCGGTTACCAATAAAACTTATCCTGCAAAGGGTAAGTCCAGCTATGCAGCAACGCCAATATTAAGTTAAGCATAGGATTCTTAACAGATCGGCGACCAAACCATTGTTAAGAGCTACACTTGGGAGTGACTCACCCTAAGTGAGAAGGCGAGTCTTATTGTTATTATTGTTATTATTGTTCATTCAACTAATCGTAATCTGGCAGCTTTTAACATTTCAATTACCATTAGTTATCTATCTTTACATTATAGTGATTAAAGCTCGCAGCGACTGCAGACATCAAACTAGACGATAGCCACACCGAGCGCGATAACAAGCTATAATACCATTATCCTATATGGGCATCATGGTATCAGGCAGGGGAATGTTTTTAAACAAAAAACAAACCTATAAATAAAATCTTTATCGCTTTTTCAGTGATTCTTCGTAATGGCATTATTAGCTTGTATTTAAAGGAAAAAGCTCGCCTTATTTGAATAAGACGAGCTTTCCTATTTTGACTTCAGATGGAGATTAAAGTCCCTTAGCCTTTAACACCACCCGCAGTTAAACCACCGACCAGGAACTTCTGAGCAAGCAAGAACACGACCGTAATTGGCAGTGCTGCAAGCACAGCCGCGGCTGCAAAATCACCCCATAAATATTTCTGCGGATGCAGGTATTGTTGCATCCCTACCGCTAGAGTATAAGTGTCAATATCACGCAGTAATAATGAAGCAACGGGAACTTCGGTTACAGCAGCAACAAATGACAGAATAAATACTACAGCAAGAATTGGCACCGATAGTGGCAGCAGTACCAGACGGAATGCCTGCCATGGTGTTGCGCCGTCCAATGCTGCGGCTTCTTCAAGTGAACCATCGATTGATTCGAAGTAACCTTTAATTGTCCACACATGCAGAGCAATGCCGCCCATGTAAGCGAATACCACACCGCCATGAGTGTTCATTCCCAGGAAGGGAACATAAGTGCCCAGACGGTCAAACAACGCATACAATGCCACCAAAGCAAGTACTGCCGGGAACATCTGGAAAATCAGCATCGATCTCAGAATCGTCGTTTTACCCGCAAACTTCATACGTGCAAAAGCATAAGCACAAGTTGTCGACAGTGTAACGATACCAATCGCGGTCATACCTGATATTTTTACCGTGTTCCATAACCAGGTCATCACCGGGAATGGGGGGAGTGTTACCGTACCATCCGCATTTTCAACGGTAATACCGAGGGCTAACTTCCAGTGCTCTAGAGATGGATTGGTCGGGATTAATTCTCCTGATCCATAGTTACCTTCCCGGAACGAGATAGCAATAACCATTAATAACGGGAACATCATCAGACCGAGGAAACACCACATTGCAATATGAGTGGCCCACACTCTGTATTTTAACGATTTCGGTTGAACCATTGCCATTTTCGTGCTCCTTACTCTGATTCCAGCTTAGTAAATTTCATATTCAGTAGTGATAGGCCACCAACCAATAAGAAAATCATTGTTGCAATTGCCCCAGCCAGAGCAAAGTCCTGACCACCCGAACCTTCAAAAGCGATACGGTATGTATAGCTAACCAATAAGTCAGTATGACCTGCTGGAACACTGGTGCCAATCATATCTGGCGCACCATTAGTCAACAGCTGAATCAGTACAAAGTTATTGAAGTTAAAAGCAAAGCTTGCAATCAACAAAGGAATCATCGGTTTAACAAGTAATGGCAGTGTAATATTGAAGAAGTTATCAATTGGGCCTGCGCCATCCATTGCAGATGCTTCATAAAGA
The DNA here is from genome assembly GCF_057456235.1 of Photobacterium sp. Classification (NCBI taxonomy): domain Bacteria; kingdom Pseudomonadati; phylum Pseudomonadota; class Gammaproteobacteria; order Vibrionales; family Vibrionaceae; genus Photobacterium; species Photobacterium sp. Next base: position 108,114 of record NZ_JBVCPH010000005.1, read on the forward strand.
TCTTCAGGAATCGCTTTTAGCAGCCCCATAGCCAAGATCATCATGTATGGGTAACCCAGCCATGTATTAACAATTAAAATCATTGTCTTAGCTAGGAATGGTTCGGTAAACCATGCAGGGCTAAGGCCAAACAGCCCTTCAAGAACCAGGTTAATTTCACCAAAGCTCTGGTTAAACAAACCTTTAAACACCAGAATCGAAATAAAAGCAGGTACCGCATAAGGAAGAATCAGCATTACCCGATACACACTGCGGCCTTTAAGCGATTCCCAAGAGATGACCTGTGCCAGAACCACGCCTACCGCAAGTGTAAACACAACGGTCAGCACTGAAAATAATACCGTCCAGACAAAGATTTTAAAGAAGGGGCCTTGAATTCCCGGATCTGTAAAAATTCTCGTAAAATTATCAAAACCGACGTTTACAATAAAACCTGGAGATAGTGGTTCACCAATGAATTCACCATCCACATTCACTTCTTGGTAAAAACCGGTTTCCCAATTTGGTTTATAGGTAATGTTTTTTAGATAATTAACTAACGTTTCACCGTCATCCTGCAAGACATACATAGGCCGAATTTCAGCAAAAGTACGGAGTCCTGACATCTGCAGTTCGTCACCTTCCACTGTAGACAATAACAGATCACTGAGCTGCTTCCGGTTTGAAATCACCGTTTTAAGGGAGGCTTTATTGCCAACAGGCTCATCCACGGCTTTCAGCTGGATCTTATCTGTCGGCAATGCTGTCAGCTCATAACGATCCGTCGATAGCCATTGTTCGCCATCTTTAAGTGCAATACTGTAGGTTCCGTCTTGCTCATACAGTGAGAAATTATAGCTATCACCACTCTGGGAGGTCTGTTGCAGAAGAACAGACTGAGTACGCTCAAGGCTTAACTGGTTACTACCGCTATAGTTTGTAAAGGCAAGACCGATGGTATAGACCAAAGGGAAAATGATGAACAGGATCATACCTGCTACACCAGGGTAAATATAACGATGCGCATAAGTGCGCTTACGGGCAAAAATGTATACACCAAGAGAGGCGACGATAAGGGTTAATAATGCAAAAGCATATTCACCTCGTGAATACATTAAAACAACTGCGTAGCCATTAATTAAACTGACTAGTCCTAACGAGGTCCATTTAAGCCATTTACGATAATCAAGGCTTGTTGTCATTGAATTAGATGCCATATCAGCGTTTCCATCTGCCATACTGGCAGCTTGATGAGACTGCATTAGAGGTCCTCACTGTACTTCTGGTAGGGGGAGAAAACGATACTCCCCCCTTTAGGTTCAACTGCGTTACTTAGTCATACGTTCCGCAACAGTATTCAGCGCGTCATCTACTGATTGGCGGTCTGTTACAACGTTACCGATTGCCGCTTTTTCTGCATACCAAAATGCTGACATTTGAGGAATATTTGGCATGATCTCACCATTCATCGCATTGTCCATTGTTGCGCCAATACGTGAATCTGAGCTTAGTTCTGTCTGGAATGAGTTCAATGCAACCGCACCTAGTGGTGTGTCATTGTTCACCTGACGAAGACCTTCGTTGGTCAACAGATAGTTCTCCATAAACTCTACCGCCAGATCCTGGTTAGGTGACGCCGTGCTGATACCCGCAGTTAGTACACCAACGAAAGGCTTAGATGGATTACCATTTAGTTTAGGTAGCAGCGTTACACCATAATTTATACCCGCTTTATCAATGTTACCCCATGACCATGGACCATTGATTGTCATTGCGACTTCACCTTTATTGAAGCCAGACTCAGCAACAGAGTAATCAACATCTGCTGAAATCACACCGGTATCAACAAGGTTCTTAACAAATTTCATCGCACGCTTAGCGCCGTCATTGTTAACACCAACGTCTTTCGCGTCATAGCCATTAGCCGTGTATTTGAATGCATAACCACCATCGGCAGCTAGAACAGGCCATGTAAAGAACGGTTCTTGTAGGTTCCACATGATGGCGCGTTTGCCGTCTTTCTGCAGCTTCTTGTCAAGCGCAGCAATGTCTTCCCAGTTTTTAGGTGGGTTAGCCACTAAATCTTTGTTGTAGATTAGAGACAATGCTTCTACGGCAACCGGGTAACCAACGTACTTACCTTCGTAAGAAACCGCATCCCATGTGAAATCAGCAAACTTAGCTTTGAATTCTGCTGATGGCTTAACTTCAGCAAGAAGTCCTGCTTGTGCATATCCACCAAAACGGTCATGTGCCCAGAAAACAATATCAGGGCCGTCGCCTGTAGAAGCTAACTGAGGGAATTTCTCTTCCAGTGAATCAGGGTGAGAAACCGTTACCTTGATACCAGTATCAGCCTCAAACTTCTTACCGACTTCGGCAAGACCGTTATACCCTTTGTCACCGTTAATCCAAATGGTTAATTGACCTTCTTCAATCGCAGCATGTGCATTGACAGAACTAAGTGCAGCAAGGGTACAAAGTGCGACTGTGCTGAGGACTTTCTTCATTTTTTAACATCCTTCATGATTGTTATTGTTTCGTCATCATCAGATTCTATAGCTCACGACAACGCAATTTCATACTTATCATCCTTAAGTTAGTGTCAGGTGACATCATCCCACTAACTACGCCCCCGGAACCAAATAATTAAAAGCGTGATCTCCATCGATATCATCTGTGACGAAGCTCAAAAAACAACACGTTTATGTGATGGGGCGCACATGGTACTTTGATTAATCTCTCTCTTCAGCTAACGGTATCTCAAAGTGTGATCTAAACACTCCTCCCCCTATATCCCCCCTTTTTAATTCACAATAAGGATGATGCTTACTTACTAAGACTAGGTAAAGATGTATACATACACATTTGGGTAGATGAAGAAGCTTTTAACTGTTTTGCATCGCTAAATTTTTGCACCGCAGGATTCTCGTTTTAACCGGAATCATTGATGCCGCTTTATTTCTTGGGGAAGTAAATAAAGCAGCTTTTGGTAGGGTAGCTGCCTTTTCAATTGTTTAATGAAATACAAGCTACCCGTTTTTTTCTTCACTACACCAAGAAATTCTTTACCAGCAAGCTAATGGATGAATACTATTGTGCTTGCTGCTAACAACAAACTAGAGGAATAGGCTCGATGGCGAGTGTCACTTTACGAAACGTGTGTAAAGCGTATGGAGATAACCTGATTTCCAAGAATGTTGATCTCGATATCGCTGACGGGGAATTTGTTGTATTTGTTGGGCCATCTGGCTGTGGTAAATCAACACTCCTTCGCTGTATTGCTGGCTTGGAAGATATTACTTCTGGTGACCTCTATATTGGTGATCAGCGTATGAACGAGGTTGCCCCATCTGAACGCGGTGTGGGTATGGTTTTCCAATCTTATGCTCTGTACCCGCACCTTAACCTGTTTGACAATATGTCTTTCGGTATGAAGCTAGCCAAGGCAGACAAAGGGGAAATTAAAAAGCGTGTTGATCGTGTCTCAGATATTCTTCAGCTTGGTCACTTACTTGAACGTAAACCTAAAGCATTGTCCGGTGGTCAGCGACAACGTGTAGCAATCGGTCGTACGCTTGTATCACAGCCTGAGGTTTTCCTGCTTGATGAACCACTGTCGAATCTTGATGCTGCGTTACGGGTTCAGATGCGAATTGAACTTGCTAAACTGCATAAGCAGCTTGGTGCGACGATGATTTACGTAACTCACGATCAAATTGAAGCCATGACTATGGCCAATAAGATTGTTGTATTGGACGGCGGTTATGTTTCTCAGGTTGGTAAACCTTTAGAGCTATACCACTACCCTCAAAACCGTTTTGTGGCCGGCTTTATCGGCTCGCCAAAAATGAACTTCATGAGTGTCTCTATTGAACAAGTTGAAAACGAACGCGTAATGGTTCAGCTTGCAAACGGCCAAGCATTCTGGATCCCCGTCGATGGTTCTACCGTGAATAAAGGAGATCGTATGTCTCTGGGTATTCGTCCTGAACATCTGGTACCTTGTGACGATGGTGATGCTTGTATCGACGGTACTATTCTGGTGGTAGAAAAACTGGGACATGAAACCCAAGTTTACCTGAACCTTGATCATGTTGATGCAGATTTCATCTATCGCCAGTCAGATACACTTGACGTGGAAGCGGGTCAGAAATTCGACATTGGCATTCCAGCCCATCGTTGCCACCTGTTCCACAGTGATGGCACAGCATGTCGTCGCTTATTTAAGGAACAAGGCGTATAACACACGCCTGAACCGTTAATCCCCCGGATGAAAGCGCTATGCGATATTTCGCGTAGTGCTTTTTCTGCTTTCTCAAAATACACATCCCGATTGATATTCCCCCAAATACCTTAAAAGGCTTTTTGCAAATCAAAAGCATAGCGAATCACTCATAACAAACTACCAATACCGCCAATTTATCTTAAGCTTTAAATAGGCATCATCTGATGTCAGTAAAATAGTTATGGACGTTTACACGAACATATACTCACTTTTATCTATCCACACCTTTGCTGGAGGCACCTCAAATGAACTTCAGAGATAGGATCGAAGATATCGAAGAGCGCATTGCACTGGCTTATGAAGAAGGGAATTACCTGGAGGCTAAATCACTTGAAAATGAACTTAAAAAGACCCTGGGACAGAAAAATCTTTTCGATGAAAAAGAACCCTACTCTCTAGAAGGGCGCACTTTCATTGATGATGAGTAGCACCAGCCTGTCGGAGGGGGATAAAGACACTCTTTATCCCCCCCTTCCCCCCCGAAATGGTCAACTAAAATTGAAAGTTATTCGTTGATTCTCGGTCTTCATAACTGGATACCCCCAACAAGGATACTTGTTATGAAGATCAAACTAATACTGCTTCCATTGTTAGGTAGCAGTCTGCTTATCAGTCTTCCTGTCTTTGCCGATTTGAAAGACATTGGCCGACAAGACGCCAATGGGCTTTATGAACCCGGCTACGTAAGTTATCAGCATGCTAGAGAGCGCAGTTCAACGCCAAACCAAGGCTCCAACCTGTACGAGATTGGTTATAAGAATGCGTCCGGTCATTACGAGCCCAGCTACGTAAATTACCGTGCACCCGAGCGAAAACCTGCTGACAAAAAAACAGAGTTAGAGCAGCTTTCTGACATTGGGCATTACAACAATCAAGGAATTTACGAGCCTGGTTATTTAAATTACGGCCACTCCAGAAAATAATGTGATATGGGCTGAATACCAGCCCATATTTCTCAATATCATACGTTGGGCTAGTTTCAGAGGCTTTGGTACTACGTTAGCCCTATTCAAAAAACAAGTTCTATTCGTTCATCATGGCACCTTCGCTAGTCGCCACTGAGTCCTTGCGGATCTCTGCATTTTGAAGTGCTCTGGGGATATGAGCATCGGTTCTGTCATTATGCTCATACTGCGTAAGCGAATTTTAAATATGATCAAGATCTTGTTTTTAAAGTTCCATTGACCATCAAAATAATCGACTTAAATCACAAAAATAGTCGCTTACACCCCACAGTCCTTCTGATTTCGCAAGGCTCATCCCCTTTTATCGGGTAAATATATGTGATGAAGGTCATATATGCGCCCGTTGAATTTTCACTAAAGACGTAAATACGTGATCAATAACCCAAAAACATGGCTGACGGTCATCATTTTCACTTACGTTTGTACAAAACGTGATCTACACACTCCTCCCCCCTACTCCTCCTTACCAATCAATTCCTGAGGAGGATGTTGGGTCATAGGGAGAGGAGCAGAATAAACCCATCAAGTAAACATCGAGAGAGTTTTACTGCCGAGTTCACTCTTAACTCATGTGATTTGAGAATTAGACCAATAACCGGTCATGGCGGGAAGCCACGCTTTTGAGCAATAAGACCTCCCGCCTCTTTTTTTACAAAGAATTTCCACTGGTTGGTGGAACCACTGCCTCACCAGCCACAAATAAAAAAGTACGGAAATAACAAAAAACATATTGTTCCATCAAGGAGTTACACCAATGAAATTGAACAAAATCTGTCTTACCGCAGCGGCAGTTTCTGCTGCCCTGATGTCAGCGTCTTCAATGGCTGCCAGCGACGTTGATTTCCACGGCTACATGCGTGCTGGTGTTGGTATGAGTGGTGAAAACGGTGCTGATTTAGCTTATGAAAAGGCTAAAGTGGGTCGTTTAGGTAATGAAAATGATGTCTACGGTGAAATTGGCCTCGGCAAAGAAGTTTACAACCAAGATGGTAAAACTTTCTATGTTGACTCCATGCTGGCTGTATCAACTAATGGTTCAAATGACTGGGAAGGCCTTGGTGGCGATTTAGAAGCCATTGCTCTGCGTCAGTTCAATGTTCAGGCTAAAGGTCTGATTGCAAGTGATACAGACGCAACAATTTGGGCCGGTAAGCGTTACTACCAGCGTCACGACATTCATATTTCTGACTTCTACTACTGGGATACTTCTGGTAATGGTGCTGGTATCGAAAACCTTTCAGCGGGTGCAGGTAAGCTATCTGTAGCATGGTTACGAGATGATGCTGGCGACGTGAACGTCAACAACTTTGACGTACGTTATGCAGGCCTGGGTCTGTGGAGCGATGCAAGCCTAGAGCTTGGTCTAAACTACGCGATGACCAATGAAACTGACGCGCAGAAGGAAGGCAAAACATTCAACGATGGTGTTATGCTGACGGCTGAAATGACTCAGGGTTTGTCTACTGGCTTCAACAAAACGGTACTTCAGTACGGTACAGATGGCTTCGGTGAGCAAATGGCAAGCTTGGGTGCTGGCCACTATTTCAACGCTACATCTGATGATGGTGTTGATGGCTTCCGTATCATCAACTGGGGTGTTGTCGCACCTTCAGAGAGCTGGGAAATCGGTCACCAAGTAGTATACGCAAGCACTAGCTACGACAGCCGTGATGACCACACAATCCTGAATGCAGTTGTTCGCCCGATGTATAAGTGGAATGATACAATGCGCACTATCTTCGAAGGTGGCCACTTCATCGAAGAAGACAACAATGTAGACAAATCTGGTAGCAAGCTGACTGTTGCTCAAGCATGGTCTGCTGGTTCAAGCTTCTGGGCTCGTCCTGAAATCCGTGTATACGCAAGCTACTTGATGGATCACGAAGACGACAATGCGTTTGGTGCTGGTAACGACACTGAATACAGCGTAGGTATCCAAGCTGAAGCATGGTGGTAATCCCATCGGCTAACAAATAAAATCCACGACAGCCAGTCTCGATGAGACTGGCTGTATTTGGTTTAATTGATTACAAACTTTTAGGCCAAATACAGCCAAAATATAGGTGAATAATAATGAATAAATTGCTTCCCCTCTGTCTATCTGCAGCCCTGCTTACAGGTTGCGTGTCTACAGCAGAAAACATAGATACCAGCCCGACAAACCAAGCGACGGGTGAGGTTCAAGCTGCATCTTCTTTCTCTTCTATAGAATGGAAGCCTCTGTCTATACCATCCAGTGTCATATTTAAACTCAATGCACAAAGCCAGGCTTTGCAGTCGACGTTAAGTGCCGGGCCTGTTGCAGCGTTCAGTGTTCCGGCCAATCGAGGCGCAATCACAATACAGTTAAAAAGTTTTGCTAACAGCACCATATATGCGCCTACTGTCGTTATTTTAAATGAGAATAATGAAATCATTGAACAGTTTGATACTAGTTTGTTTGTCTATAAGCCCGCTTCAATGCTGGATGACGACATGCTGGAAGGTAACTTTACTTTTATCCCGCAAATCACAGATAAGGAAGTTCGTATTCTTATCCTCACGAAACCGGGTGATCTTCAGCAGTCAACCGAACTTCTTCACCCGGCAAAAGCTTTTGCCATCGCCCGACATACTGTGCCACCAGAAATCCCGAATCCAATCGCTCAACATAGCCCATATGGCAGTTTTTACTTACACGTTTCATCACCGCAAATTGACAATGCGGCAGTCAGCTTTAGCAAACCTGTGGTCGATCAAGCACCAACAACGGTAGAAACCCAAGGTTATTACTTGAATTCTATTCAGACTGCAGTAAATAATGGTGATATAAGTAAGGCGATGAAACTGCTTGATGAAGCTGAACTTCTTGGTATCAAAGATGCCAAAGAGACATTCATTAAAGCGGTAGAAGCCAAAAAGTAAGCTAAACTATTTGAAAAATTTTAAAAGGCTGCCTATGCAGCCTTTAGTCGTATCAGAGGATTCCATGGACTGGCAACAAAAAACAGGTACCCCCTTCCCGCTGGGTGCAACTCTGTCACTCGATGGCTGCAATTTTGCAATCCACGCACCTCAGGGAAATGGTTTACATCTTGTTTTATTCGCTCAAGATGCAAGCCCGACTTATCTTCCCCTAAATAAAAATGATAATAACATTTACACTCTTTTCCTTTCGGGAGTTCAACCGGGAGCGCGTTATGCCTACTGTATTATTAATTCGCAGCGAATTCAGTGGATCCTTGACCCATACGCAAAAACATTAACGGCTAATCCAGAAATAGCCTCTGTTCCCGCCGCTGTTATACATAATCACGAGTTCGATTGGGGGCAAAGTGCTCATCCCTGCATTGAACGAGAAAAAGCAGTTTTATATGAGCTTCATGTAAAAGGATTTACGCAGCAGCACCCGGGTATTCCCCAAGCATTGAGAGGTAAATTTTTAGGTTTATGCCAGCCAGCAGTCATCGAACACTTTAAACATTTGGGGGTGACTACTCTACAACTAATGCCTATTACGACCAGTTTCGATGAAGCCCATTTAGCCGACAAAAATCTCACCAACTACTGGGGCTATAATCCACTATGCTGGTTTGCCCCCGATGGAAAATTCGCACTCAATGACCCCGTAGCCGAATTAAAAACGATGGTCAAAACCCTGCACGAGCATGATATCGAAGTTGTCCTTGATGTAGTTTATAACCATACAGCTGAAAGCGGTAAAGACGGCCCGGCCCATAACTTTAAGTTGATTGCCCCCAAAACCTATTTGAAGAATGATAAAGAAGAGTTTGAAAATCACTCCGGATGTGGCAACACAGTCGATCTAAGCTATCCACCCGCACTGAGAACGGTAATGGATTCATTGCGCTACTGGGTCAAGGAATTCCACATTGATGGATTTCGATTTGATTTGGCAGCAACATTAGGCCGCCGTGGTGATAATTTCGATCGCCATTCAGGTTTCTTCCAAGTAATACAGCAAGATCCCATACTGCAAACGGTAAAACTCATCGCCGAACCATGGGACATTGGTCCTAACGGTTACCAGCTAGGAGCCTTTCCTTTGGGCTGGAATGAGTGTAACGATAAATACCGAGACACCATTCGCAGCTTCTGGAATCATACTGCTCACCTTAGTGAATTTGCGACACGTTTAATGGGGTCGCGAGACCTGTTCAGTGCTGCAAAATGGCCGGACAAACTATGTGTTAACTATATCTGCTATCACGATGGGTTCACTCTTCAAGACCTCGTTTCTTATAACGAGAAACACAATACCGACAACAAGGAAAATAACAGAGACGGGCATGGTGATAACCGATCATTCAATCATGGCGTTGAAGGACAAACGGTAAATGCAAGCATCATAGAACTGCGTAAAAAGCAGAAGAAAAATATGATGATGACTTTGCTGTTCAGCTTTGGTATCCCCCATATTTTAGCGGTTGATAGTTTTTCTCATAGTCAGCAGGGAAATAACAATGCCTATTGTCAGGACACCTCGATCAGCTGGGCTAATTGGGACTTCAGCCCCGAAAAAGCTGAATTTACAGCTTGGTTAAGCGGAATACTCAAAGCTCGTCATCAATATATGCCACCATTCATCCGCGCCTTTTCTGGTGAAAACCGCGGTCACCACCGCATTAACTGGATGCAGTCTGATGGCCATATTCTCCAAATGAATGACTGGCATAATCATGCAGCTATCGCTCTTCACCTCGGTTTATACAAAGATCAAGCTGAGCTTCTATATTTGGTCAACCCGACCAAAATACCGACACGTTTCAAACTGCCAGCCGGCAGTGCCTGGACCATAATTAGTGACACCTCGGAACATAAGATTCCACGTCGTGAAGTACAAACCACCTATATGCAGTCCGCAAAATCAATGACGATCCTTCGTCGAGATTAATTGCCGAAAAAGCCCTCGAGAGAGGGCTTTAGAATATCCAACAATAAAGTCAAATCAAACGCAGGTTTCTGAACGCAGTACTTCAGCCGCCAGTGTCTGTCTACAGCCTAAGTACATTGCCAGATATTGTTCAGCCGAGTCTTTCCAGCTAAATTTGCATGCCATCGCATTTAACTGCAATCGCTTAAACTCTTTAGGCTGCTGACAATAAAGTAACAGACTTCTCTGCAGCTTGATCAGCAGTGCTTCTGGCGTAGGCTGCTCAAAAGTAAAGCCCGTCGCCACTTGCGGAGTCTGATCATAATCGATAACAGTATCTTTCAATCCTCCCACCGCTCGTACAATCGGTAACGTACCATAAGCTAAGCTGTACATCTGATTTAAACCACAAGGCTCAAACTCTGAAGGCATCATAAAGAAGTCAGCTGCGGCTTCAACGCAATGCGCTAGCGGATTACTGTAGGTTTCAACAAACGCAAACTTCTCTTTATGTGCTTCACTGATTTCTCGCAGTGCACTGGCAAGCTTGGGGTCACCGGTTCCGACAAGCACAATCTGAACATCGTTGACGAGGAAATCGCTCAAGATAGGGATCAGGTAATGAATACCTTTCTGCTCTGTCAGCCGACAAACCATACCGTAAAGCGGCAAATCAACGACAGGCAAATTAACCTGTTGCTGTAAATCACGCTTACACGCTTTTTTACCGCGAGCCAGGCTGACCTTATTTGCTTTAAAGTTTTGCTTTATGTAGGGGTCAGTTTCAGGGTTCCAATCACCATAATCACAACCATTCACGATGCCATAGAGATCACCGGACCTGCTCTGGAAGTCAGATTCCATACCTTGAGCACCTAAGTAAGACAGTAATTCTGACGCATAAGTAGGGCTAACTGCATTCACTTTATCCGCATAAGCAACACCCGCTTTTAGCATACTGATATGAGAGGGATCGACTTCAGCATTGATGTAACGGTGTTGGATCAACTCAGGGATCAAACTGTACTGATCGTAATTGAAAACACCTTTGAATACCGCATTATGAATAGTAATGACACTTTTCGTTTGTGCGAAAAATGCACTCTGAGCATAACGGGTTTTGAGCAAAAAAGGCACCAATCCGGTATGCCAGTCATTACAGTGAATAAAGTCAGGCTGGAAATCGACTTTTTCACACATATCCAAAGAGGCAGCGCTCAAGAAAGCAAAGCGCTCGCCATTATCAGCATAGGCTTGGTTATTTTCAGCATACAGCTCAGAACGGTCAAAATACTGCGGAGCATCAAGTGCATAAACCGGCACATCACCACTTGCTAGCTGCATGATCTTATAACCGACAGCAACAGGTTGTGGTTCAACATATAGCTCAGTGGTCAGTAGCGAAACGGCATGATCACGACCAGTTACGGTCTTATAAAATGGCATGACAATTCGAACATCATGTCCCATTTCTCTTAAAGCAGCAGGCAAAGACTTGACTACATCGGCAAGACCGCCGGTTTTCACTAAACCGTCGACCTCAGAGGCTACAAATAAAATCTTAAGCGGTACTGTTAACACCGCATTCTTGTTAGAAGCCAATTTTTGCTCCTTTAGGGATCACGACAATACCGTCATCAGATACGTGATATTTCTTTCTGTCTTCTTCAAGATTTTCACCAATCACTGTACCGGGGGCAATCTGTGCGCCTTTATCGATGATCGTACGACGAATTGAACAATTTGAACCAATCTTCACATCACCCAAAATAACCGATTCAGAAATCATGCTGCAATAATCAACATTGGTACGGAAACCAAGGACTGATTTATGTATTTGCGCACCTCGAATATAACTCCCCGCTGAAATCATACAGTTATTAATATCTACTTTGCAGTCATCACTATCTAAAATAGTCGCAGGTGGTAGCGGTGGGTAATGCGTATGTAACGGCCATTGACGGTTATACAATGAGAACTGAGCATCAGCTGAAAGCAGATCCATATGGGCTTGCCAGTACGCTTCAATCGTACCTACATCGCGCCAGTATCCTTTATTTTTCTCGCCCGGAATAATGTTGGTATTAAAATCATAAACAAACACTTTACCCTGCGGGAAAAGCTTAGGAATGATGTCTTTGCCAAAGTCGTGACTAGACGTTTCATTAATTGCATCTTCTTCCAATTCTGAACATAATGTATCCGCTTCAAAAATGTAGTTACCCATTGAAACCAATGCGTGATCAGGATCGCCAGGAATGGATTTTGGTTGGGTCGGTTTTTCTTCAAAACCCACCATGCAGCCTTTTTCATCCACTTCAATAACACCGAATGCGCTGGCTTCACTCAATGGCATACGCAATGCTGAAACCGTTAGCTCCGCATCTTTTTCCTTATGGAAATCAAGCATCTGCTTCACATCCATTTTATAGATGTGATCACTTCCAAAGACGCAGACTTGGTCAGGTTCCGCCAGTTCAATGAAACGAATGTTCTGATAAATGGCATCGGCGGTACCGTCATACCAACGCTTACCCATGCGCATCTGAGCAGGAACAGGATCAATAAAACGGTCGGTAATACCTGAAATATTCCAGCCTTTTTTCATATGGACATACAAAGACTGAGATTTGAACTGAGTAAGAACATAAATTTTTAGAAAATCAGCATTTACAAAATTGTTCAAAGCAAAGTCAATCAGGCGGTAACTACCACCAAATGGAACCGCAGGCTTGGTCCGTGTATCTGTTAAAGGGCGCAAACGAGAGCCCTCACCGCCTGCTAAAATCATTCCTAAAACGCCAGCCATGGTGTCACTCCTTGTTGATACTTAAGCACTCAGACACATATATACCACATCGCCATACCAAATGAGAATTGAATTGCAATGCATGCTGATGAGTAATTACGAAATTTGATAATTTTCAGAGCAGAACATGAAACTCTCGTGGCTGGTTTTCAAAGGAATGAGATCGCTGATGTAACTGAGGATGTAACTATAGGCAAATCAGTCGGCATACATACGGACAAAATATTATAAAAAATTGATTTTCTGATATAGGCTAGAAAATATCAGCTAAGCAAGGCTACTCCCCCAGATCTCATACCAATAAAATCGGTGGTGAGATGAGTTCAAATGATGGTAATCAGAATATTATTTATTCAGTTGACTATTAGTTTAAAAAGCGTGGTAGTAAAAGCATGGCTTCATTATTAACAGCAAAACACTCACCTGGCACTGCGCCTTCACATGCAACTAATGTTATCTTGCATGCCTTCGACTGGCCATATAACAAAGTAACAAAGAACGTTAAAGCTATAGCAGATGCAGGCTACAAAGCCGTTCTGGTATCACCTCCCTGTAAATCATACCGGTCAGACAACGGCACACCATGGTGGCAGCGATATCAGCCGCAAGACTATCGTGTGATTGATAATCAATTGGGTAATACAACTGATTTTAAATTAATGGTGAATGCATTAAAAAGGCATGAGATACATACTTATGCAGATATTGTCTTCAATCACATGGCAAACGAATCGGCACAAAGACAAGATCTGAATTACCCATGTAAAAAAACACTTTCGGAATACAGCGATAGCGAAGAATATTTTGAATCTATCAAGATATTTGGCGATTTATCACAGCCTCTTTTTACGGAATGTGATTTTGTAAACGCATTTCCTATTAAAAACTGGAAAGATCCATGGCAAGTTCAACACGGACGAATCAGTAGTGGGGTCAAAGATGCTGGTCTGCCAACATTAAAATCAAATAAAAATGTAATTAAACAACAAAAGTCTTACCTCACAGCATTAAAACAATTAGGCATAAAAGGCTTCAGAATCGATGCCGCCAAACACATGACATTAGAACACATTCGGCAAATCTGGGATGATGATATCAGTGAAGGTGTGCACATCTTTGGCGAGATCATTACCGATGGCGGCGCCACAAAGGAGGAGTATGAACTTTTTCTTAAGCCTTACCTGGCAAACACCCAGTTAGGTGCCTATGATTTTCCGCTATTCCACACCGTATCTGATGTATTCAATCACAATGCATCGATGGCAACCCTTATTAACCCATATTCAGTTGGTTATGCCCTCGCTAACCACAGAGCAATTACCTTTGCCATCACCCATGATATCCCGAACAACGATGTCTTTCTTGATCAGGTCATGTCAGAAGAAGATGAACGTCTGGCTTATTGTTATATCATGGGCCGGGATGGCGGCGTGCCATTGATCTACACCGATCTTGATACCAGCGGGATAAAAAACAAAGCGGGTCAGCCTCGCTGGTATAATAGCTGGCGTGATCCGATACTGGTCAATATGATTCACTTTCATAACCGAATGCACGGTCTACCCATGGAAATTGTCCAGCACAGTGATGATCTTCTGGTATTTACGCGTGGCCCAAAAGGACTGGTGGTGATCAACAAAGGCAGTCAGCAAGTGAGCATTGACTTGCCCGAAGGGAACTATAGTGACTTAGTTGGCATGCAAAACGTGCTGCTCATTCAGCCTGTTTCTCACGCTCAGGGGACGCCTTATTATGGTAACAATAAGGGAGATAAGCAGAGCCTGAAAATACCCGCGAAATCATGTGCAATGCTGATCAATAGCGATACTTAGTCGAGTTCAGCATCCAGAACTTTGCCCGTATAAAGGTCCATTACCAGCCCCACTTTTTGGCCACTTTTATTACGGGCTTCGATTTCAACTTCATATTCATCGCGTTCCACTTTGATTTTTCTAAAATCATAGTAGCCTTCACTCTGCAATAATTTCATTGCCTCGGGCACAGTCAACACCAGTGCGTCTGCAGAATCTACAGGATCAGCCACTACTGGCGCTATCGCCATCAAACTCACCAATATAATAAACCGCATACTAGCCCTTAATACTTTCATACGACTTCTCAAACACGTTTATGGCATCATCTCGGTCTCTGAGCTGCTAATTCTCCAGATAAGCCAGATGAATATGCCAATTGATATAACACATCATCGTGAAATCGATCACATAATAATCTACGTGGGCCGAGTAAAGTGAAGCAATCGAATGACGACTGAACAATGATATGACTGCGAATAGAGATACTCATTTCGATCCAATACGCTTCAGGCATCATCTCCACCGTTACCCTGAACTATCACTCAACGAACAGAAAACCGCCTCTGAAATTACGGACCAACTCCTTAAATTCGGATTAACACCTAAAACAAATATAGGCGGCCACGGCATTTTAGTTGAAATCAAAAGTGAGAATCCAGGACCAATTACCCTGCTTCGTGCTGATTTTGACGCCTTGCCGATTAGTGAAAAAGCCCAACATGATCACGCCTCTCGTCATCATGGCTGTATGCATGCCTGTGGTCATGATGGTCACACAGTCACCCTGCTTGCCGTTGCTAATCGACTGAGCCAGCACCCGCCAGCATCTGGCCGAGTTATTCTGTTATTCCAGCCAGCCGAAGAAATTGGGCAGGGGGCGAAAATGATGTTGAAAGACCCTCGAATCCAGGATTTGCGACCCGATTATGTTTTTGCCTACCATAACCTTCCGGGCCATCCGTTAGGCTCTGTCGTTATCAAAAGCGGTGTTTTCGCCTGTGCATCGATCGGCGTGAAAATCACGCTGTTCGGTAAAACATCGCATGCGGCAAAACCCGAAAAAGGCAGAAGTCCGGCCCCTGCTGTTGCGAGGATCATGGATTATCTCCACCAGATGCCGGAAGCATTTGAAGATGTGTTCAGCCTAGTCACCCTTGTGCATGTAAAGGTCGGTAATGAGGGCTTTGGTACTGCGCCGGGCCGTGCTGATGTTATGGCAACGATCCGCAGTGACAACAACTACGCCTTAGAATACATGAAACAAAGCCTGCAGGATTTTGCGCAAAAACAAGCTGAAAGCTATCAATTAGGAATGAACATTGATTGGATCGAACCTTTCAGTGCAACAGTGAATGATCCCATCGCTACCGATATAGTGATAAAAACAGCAAATAGCTTAAACTACCCCGTTATCACACCAGCAGAACCGATGCGATGGTCAGAAGATATGGGGGAATTCTTGCGGCAAGCTCCTGGCGCACTATTTTGTTTAGGCAGTGGTGTCGATCACCCCGAGCTGCATAACCCGGATTATGACTTTCCTGATGCGCTCATTGGACGAGCATCGAGGCTGTTTTTAACGCTAATCAAGCAGCTTCATGACTAATACCCAAACTCGCTACAGCGCACCTCTTGACGATAAGGAACGACATCATGTCTTCACATTACCGGATTGAAAAAGACAGTATGGGCGAAGTCCGTGTGCCAGAAGATGCACTCTACCAAGCCCAGACACAACGTGCCGTTGATAACTTCCCAATCAGCGGCATGACCATGCCCGAACAATTTATCAAAGCACTGGCCTATATTAAGCAAGCAGCGGCTCGCAGTAACCTGGAGTTGAAATTATTAGATCACCATATAGCCCATGCGATTATCTACAGCTGCCAGGAAATTATTGATGGAAATCATATAGAACAATTCCCCATTGATATTTTCCAAACCGGCTCAGGCACCAGTTCCAACATGAATGCCAATGAAGTCATTGCAACTCTGGCCTCAAAGAAATCAGGTCAGATCATCAGCCCCAATGATCACGTAAATATGGGGCAAAGCAGTAACGATGTTATTCCTACCGCAATTCAAGTGAGTGCTGCCCTAGCCTGTCATTTCAAGCTATTCCCTGCTTTAGCCCACCTCATTGAGGTATTAGACGCTAAAACAGACGAGGTTGGCCATATTACTAAAACCGGTCGCACCCATTTAATGGATGCCATGCCTGTGACCCTAGGTCAAGAACTGCAAGGTTGGAAAACTCAGCTCGAAAAAGCACAAGCAGGCATTATTTACGCTTTAGATAATGCCTGTGCACTGGCACAAGGTGGAACCGCAGTCGGGACTGGTATTAACGCCGAGCCTGAATTTTCCGCTATCTTTGTCAACAACATTTCAATATCCACCGAAATCCCCTTTGGCCCCAGCGACAACTTCTTTTATAACCTCGGCAGTCAAGATGCCATCGTTGCCCTGTCTGGTCAGCTGAAAACGGCGGCGGTGGCGTTCATGAAAATTACCAATGATTTACGTTGGATGAACTCCGGCCCTCTTGCCGGTTTAGGTGAAATTGAACTGGAGGCATTGCAACCCGGTTCATCAATTATGCCCGGCAAAGTGAACCCGGTGATCCCTGAAGCTGCGGCTATGGTCGCCGCACAAGTTATTGGTAACGACGCAACGATCACTATTGCTGGCCAATCAGGCAACTTTCAGCTGAATGTTATGTTACCGGTCATTGCGCACAACTTAATTCAGAGCATTGAGTTACTGGCAAGTGTATCAGTTGTTCTGGCAGATAAAGCTATCAGCAGTTTCACCGTACGTGAAGACAATCTGCAGCGGGCACTTGCCAAGAACCCCATTCTTGTCACGGCGCTGAACCCTGTTATTGGCTATCTCGAAGCGGCAAAAATTGCGAAGAAAGCATACAGCGAGCAACGTGCGATTATTGATGTCGCAGAGGAAGAAACGGAGTTAAGCAGGGCCGAGCTCGAAGCATTGCTCGCTCCTGAAAACCTGACTCAGGGGGGCATTGCTCACTAGACTTTACGCTCCCGCCGGTTTAAGGCGGGAGTGTACAATTCATTAATCGGTATAAGCCCGCTCTGGCTCAATAGACAAACATTGCACCAGTTCAGGACGACCAATGTAATAGCCTTGCATATAATCGACACCGAGCGCTTTAGCCGCTAGATAACAACCGTGGTCTTCAACGCCTTCAAGCAATACTCTTGCATCGATTTCTCTGGCCAATGCCATCGCCTTAAGCAATTTACCCGGATCGCCATTGATGTATTCAGCTAACAGACTTTTATCCATTTTAATAATCTCCGGTTTTACCTCACGAACGCGTAATTCAGATGAGGCACCGACTCCGTAATCATCAATGGCAATTCGTAATCCCTGTTGACGCATAGTTTGCAGGGATTGCACTAACCGGACATCATTGGAACAAGAGTGCTCTAATAATTCAAAATAAATTTGATCTATAGATAAACCTAAATCTATGACACGAGGGATCAACGTATTTTTGGTCAGAATATGCGTATCGGCATCAATCACTGCTGCTGGGCTCATGTTAAGAAATAAGCGCTCACCAGAAGAGAAACGAGAAAAATTACGTAAATGAATCACTTTTGCAAGCCGATCGATATTTATTCGATCACGCTCAGTCAGAAGCTCTGAGGTGAAAAAGGGCTCAGTCAGTAATTGATCTCCCGACTCGTCAAATACCCGCAATAATGCCTCATAGCCAAATAACTTGCCCGACAAAGATACAATCGGCTGAAAAGCGCTTTTCATGACATACCTGTCATAAACAACACTATAACTATCGTCATCTGATAAGATTAAATGTTGCTCCAGCTCACTTATTGCTCTTAGTATTTTTCCCACAAAGTTACTCTTTAATCATGTATCAGTTTAAGTACGCAACATTTAACATCATAACTAATATTTGTTATCGCAATAAATATTAGTTTAGGTCCGTGTTTTATCGAAAAAGTGTATGAATTCAGATGGAAGACTCGATAACGTTGCTATAGTAACGCTTTTTTTTAAGATCGGGTGTTTCATAATTGCGACATTCTGAATTAATTAGACGTTTATCCAGGCCCAATAGGTAAGTTCGTTCACCGCATATTGCTATCGTCCATAAACACCGCTGACCCATCTCTGACGCCAAAAATACATGAAAGTGAAAAATAAATGTCATACTCCATGCTTAATCTAGCGGTAACCAAAAGAGAAAAACAAACCGATACGTCAAGGAAAAGTAGTTTGATATTTGATAGCCCTATGATGAACAATCAACCCTATTTAGCGATTTTTGATTTAGACGAAACATTAATCGCCGCAGATTCAGCCAGCTTATGGAATGCATTTCTTGTTCAAAAAGGTCTTGTTCCTGCGACTTTACGTGAAAAAGAACAATATCTGATAAAAGGGGATGTAAAAGGCCCATCGGATATGAATACTTGCATGCAAGCCACGCTTACCCCTCTTGCCGGACGTGATACAACTGCGATCAACACGCTTGTAGTAGAATTCATTGAACAAGATATTAAGCCTGCATTATATCCCGATGCTCTGGCTAGAATTGCATGGCATAAAAAACGGGGGGATGTAGTTTTAATCATCTCGGCAGCCAGTGAACATTTAGTTAAACCGATCGCGACGATGTTAGATATCAAACACGTTATTGCCACTGAACTTGAAACTATCAATGGTATTTTCACTGGCAGCACCAAAGGCACGTTAAGTGATAAAAATGGAAAAGTGATAAAAATGAAGGCATGGATGAAAGCACATAACACACAATTTAAGGGGATCTATGGATACAGCGATTCGATCAATGATCTTCCAATGCTAGACGCTGTTGACCGCCCTTTTGCGGTAAATCCTGATCCGGCTCTTGCCCTGCATGCACAAATGCATGAATGGACCATCATGGATTGGCGTCACGAAAACAATATATTGCGATAACATCTGATTGTCGGGTCTTGAAAAATCAACTCTTCCATCAGCCTGATAAAAAAAGTGGTTTGGTATATGCCAAACCACTTGAAATTTCAACCATGATGGCTATTTAGGTTTCATGGGTATGTTATATAGTTAATTAATGTTTCCAAAGCAGAGGTATTTCACGGCCATATATTCATCAATTCCCTGCTTACCCCCTTCACGTCCGATGCCAGACTGCTTCACTCCGCCGAAAGGTGCGACCTCGGTTGAGATAATGCCCTCGTTAATACCAACCATACCGAATTCCAATGCTTCAGCCACAGTCCATATACGATTGATATCTTTACTATAGAAATATGATGCCAGACCATAAATAGTATCGTTGGCCATAGCGATCAGCTCCTCATCATGACTAAAGCGGATCAGCGGTGCCACAGGACCAAAAATTTCCTGTTGGACAATGTCCATATCCTGGCAGACATCTATCAATACCGTCGGATCGATGAAAAGGCCATCTAACGGCGTACCGCCAACAGCAATTTTGGCACCTTGATCAACCGTGCGTTGGATCAAGTCGTTGATGTTATTCTTGGCATCCTGGTCAATGATCGGACCAATGTTAACGCCGGTATCTAATCCATTGCCAATTTTAAGTACCTTTACCCCAGCAACGAATTTTTCTACAAATTCATCATACACTGCGTCATGAATGTAAAAACGATTCGCACAAACACAGGTCTGCCCTGCATTACGGAACTTCGAGGCTATTGCACCTTGTACGGCTTTATCAACATCGGCATTGTCAAAGACAATAAACGGCGCATTGCCACCGAGCTCCATTGAGGTCCGCTTCACTGTATCGGCACACTGCATCATCAACTGTCGGCCTACGGCAGTAGAACCGGTAAACGAGAGCTTTCGAATCAACGGATTACGACAAAATTCATCACCAACCATTTTTGATGAGTGATTGACCACAACTTGCAGCAAACCATCGGGTAACCCTGCTTGTTCAGCCAATTCGGCCAGCGCATAAGCAGATAACGGAGTTTGGTTGGCAGGTTTAACAATAAAGCTACACCCTGCAGCCAGTGCCGGAGCCGCTTTTCGGGTGATCATTGCAAGAGGGAAATTCCATGGCGTAATGGCCGCGGCTACCCCGATAGGTTGCTTGATAGTAACCACACGACGGTCACTTGCCGGGGCTGGTATCACATCGCCATATGTACGCTTGCCTTCTTCTGCAAACCATTCAATAAAGGATGCACCGTAGGCAACTTCACCAGCGGATTCAGCCAACGGCTTACCCTGCTCCTGAGTCATAATACTCGCTAAATCGGCTTGATTTTCCATCACCAGTTTATACCAACGCAGGAGAACCTTCGCTTTCTCTTTCGCGGTCGTTTTCGCCCATCTTCGTTGCGCAGTATGAGATTTTTCAATCGCTGATATAATTTCAGATTCAGACTGTGTCGGAATATGACCGATCACTTCACCTGTTGCCGGATTAGAGATTTCTAAGGAGGTATCTGATGGTTTACAGAAAAAAGATACCAATGATTTATTCATAATCTCATGCATGGCTTAGCCTTTTACTTTTAAATAAAGTTCATTATAAATGATGTAATATTAGGGATAAAAAATTACCCGATCAAATAAAAGTAACCTGGAGCTAAAATCATTTCTTCACAAAATGTGTTTGAAAGGAAATGTCATTCCTACATACATTTCATTCGAATTGAGTTCCCAGAGGAAGCTCTGAATCTCGTATCTTGAGGTAGTGTGGCTATGTGGCTATATGTTCATTCAAATTATTTGATGAACTTGTTCGGCTTCTCCCGGTTTTATCTGCCAGAATTTAAACTAAAATGTTTATTATTCTGGATTGATAAGACATAACGTTAGCAATGAAAAACACACCAAATAATTACGACTGGCTGTCTATCACTATCCACTGGCTATCAGCCATTGTGATTATCGGCTTGTTTGCTGTTGGGTTATGGATGGTTGACCTCAACTACTATTCACAGTGGTACAAACCCGTACCGCACTGGCATAAGTCGGTTGGCTTGTGTCTGGCTTTTGCGACTCTCTTCCGCCTGAGCTGGAAGTACTTAAAAGGACACCCACCTATTGAAGGTGCCAGTTGGGAGATCTTGGGAGCGAAACTGGCTCACGGTGTGATTTACCTCTTGCTCTTTGGACTCTTTATCTCAGGCTACCTGATCTCTACCGCTGACGGACGTGAAATCGCGGTATTCAACTGGTTCTCGATCCCAGCTCTGGGAGAGCTGTTCCCAAACCAGTCAGATATTGCCGGAGAAATTCATTATTACCTAGCATTCAGTCTTATCGGACTGGCTGCTGTACATGCACTTGCTGCTTTAAAGCATCACTTTATAAACAAAGACAATACATTGAAAAAAATGTTGGGAGTAAAGTAAACATGAATAAACACCTATTAGCGCTAGGCTTTCTAACTGCGATTTCGGTTCCATCCGTTTCATCAGCTGCAGACTATGCGATTGATACTCAAGGTGCTCACGCTTCTATTAACCTGAAAGTCAATCACTTGGGTTATAGCTGGATCAAAGGACGCTTCAATACTTTTGATGGTGAATTCAGCTATGATCCAATGAACATCTCTGATTCTAAGGTAAAGGTGAATGTTGATACCAGCAGCTTCGACACCAACCATGCAGAGCGTGACAAACACGTACGCAGCGATGACTTCCTTAACGTTCAGAAATACTCGACAGCAACCTTTACCAGTACCAGCGTCACGCCAAAGGGCAACGGTGAAATGGCTATCAATGGTGAACTGACACTTCATGGTCAAACCAAACCCATCACTATTGATGCCCAGTTCATCGGTGAAGGTAATGATCCTTGGGGTGGCTACCGTGCAGGTTTTACCGGCACAACTCGCATCGAACTGAAAGACTTCGGTATTCAGGTTATGGGCCCTGCGAGCTATGCTGATCTGGAAATTCATGTTGAAGGTATTCGCCAATAACCTTGCTCTTTTGCATTTCCATCAATTAACTCTAATAAAATCCGGCTGAATGCCGGTTTTTATTACTGATTATTCTTGTTTCAGGCTGATCAAAAAACAACATTCAATAAAGACATAAGACTAAATGAAGTCGTATTTACTGTTTTGACAGCTCTTCAAGCGGCAACCAATTAACAGTAACGCCAGCCTGAGTGAACATGTCTTGGCTGACCTTGATCTTATCACCCCAACGAGAAAGAAAATCTTGTCCCTGCTCAGGGCAGTGTACCGTCGAAATCTCGGTTTGAATGATTTTGGCCGCACAGTTAGGACAAGGGAAATGCGTTACCCAGAGCTCACAGCCCGCCAAGTCACGCTTGGCAAACAAGATCGCATTCTCTTCCGCATGAAGGGTTTTTAGCAGTTTCATCTCGCGATCATCCGTATCAGCGCTATCTGAAATACCATGCGGATAACCATTGAATCCAACCGAAACGATACGGTTGCCTTTCGTGATCACAGCACCCACTTGTGTTGATGGATCTTTACTCCAGGAACCTACCAATTCGGCCATTTGAGAAAAGCGCACTGCCCACTTAGAAATCATATTTTTACCTTTATTAATCGATATTCGTTATTTGGTAAAATTTACCATCTTTTCTCATGTCCATAAAGAGGGCATAAGTATAAACAGTGACTTATGGGAATTGCTTCTGTCCGTTGAGAGTAAGGCTGAAATTTTGGTTCATGATGATCAACAAACAGCAGTTCGGAAGGGTCTGGTCGATTTTTTACAAACGTTAAAAACAACAAAAACGCTCTTAAGCGCTTTAATTCAACATGATAATATGGAGTCTTATAAAAGCTGGAGCGGGCAGCGGGAATCGAACCCGCATTATCAGCTTGGAAGGCTGGAGTAATAGCCATTATACGATGCCCGCATAGATACTGATTTTTATAACCAGAGAGGTGTTTTGCATCGAACTGACGTTATGATGGCAGATAACTCATTGAAATAAAGTGCTCATTTTTAAAGTGTGACATTACGCACAAAAAGATCATCCGACTGAACGGTTAACGATCAACCCGCACACTTAACACTCACAACTGTAAAATCATATTCTGTGTCGTTTTGCTTTTTATTCAAAAAGCCGACTTGGTCGGCTTTTTCCTCTAAATAGCGCTGAACACAACAAAATCCACATACTAAGAAAGCCTAGCTATCTTCACTTTGGTGGGTGTTCTGCTGATTATCCGATTTATGCTTGTTGACTGTCCAATGTTCATTGGCGTCATAACTTTCATCACAAATGTCCACTGAAAATCCCATATCTACAATCTCTTTTAATGTGAGATTATCAGCCAGTTTGGCGATTTCTCCTGCTTTATTTCGCAATTCCATATCCATCCACCTTTTCTGAACAACTCACCACTACCCCTTAACTATAGCGGTGACTGGTCAACTTTTCCTGCCTTGCAACTACCTCATGCGATTAACAGAAATGCATACTTTCAGAAATAATAAAGCCGCCTTCTGAGAAGGCGGCTATTGATTAATGGCAAAATTTAATCAATTACACTCTTTTCCAGGCACCCCATGGACCACTTTGCTCTGGGTTATCGCCCTTGGTCCAATGCTTGGCTTCATATGTCACGCCATTAACGACAACACGGTCACCTGTGTTATAGACAATATTGGCATCCCACGCATCAGTGCCAGCAACGTTCACCGTTACCACAACTGTTGCAGAATCAGTTGCCTGACCATCTGTCACCGTAACCACAACATCAACGGTCGTATCTGTTTGAATGACTGGCGCCATAAAGACAATATCAGCCCCTGCTGCGGTAACCTTTATCGTGCCAGTTGACGCACTATAGGTCAGTAGATCATTGTCAGCATCTTGTGCAGATACAGCTATAACCACTTCTTGGCCGCTATTGGCCATAACCGTTGCAGGAACGGTTAAGACCGGTGCGCTGTTTTCAACAACACCTGAGCCTTTAACATTTACAACAACGTCTTTAGTGACACTCTTGCGACCATCGGTCACCTTGACGGTTACCACTTCATTCAAGTCAGAGGCTGTATTTGGCGCTTTATAGGTTACTGTGGCACTACCATTACCGTTATCGATAACCGTTGCGTTAACTGCTGTAAATGTAAGTGGATCAGCATCTGCGTCTGTGGCCGAGACAATAAAGCTGATCACCTGACCGGAATTTGCCGCTTGAGCACCAGGCACGGTTAAAACTGGCGTATTGTTTACTACCGTGCCAGCGCTGAAGACACGATCAATAGTTTCTGCAAGTGGAGAACTCAACTTGGTACATTCTTTTAACATGGGACCACGATTAATAAAGGTGCCTTCGCACTTAATATCGCCGTGAACCTGCCAAACAATTACGCCGCCCAGATTATTGTCAACAATGTACTGTGCTTTCTTCTCGATAGCGGGTACATCATCATAACTTAGGAAGTATTTCCCTTTAACCGCATAAGGCACTTCAGCATTGACGTCCCATTTGTGCTCCCACCCCGGCTGCTTAATAATATAGTTATAGTTTGGCTGGCCTTCGAATACTTTCCAGTTATCCAGATCAACGGACGAACTTGTCGGGCCGTCAACACTAAAGTTCACTGTTCGTTTATCTGTCGGGGCACCTACATAAGCCACAGGTTCAGTGGTCTGGACACCTCGGCCATAGAACGCGGCACCAAAGTTGATTTTATTTGACGGAACCCCTTTAGCTGCCATCCAGCTACGCAGGTAGTCCAGGTTAAATTCGGCATACTCTTCTTCTGGATAAGCATAAAGCGGCGAATTATGGCCAGCTACGTTTGACCACCCTCCGTTAAGGTCATAGGTCATCATGTTGAAATAATCCATGGAAGCAACAAGACGTGACCAGTTATAACCTTCGAGTTTTGACGGCGCAGCCGAGAAAGCTGCGGTTAGCAGTTTGTTCGGCCCAATCTGCTGGCGGATGTCTTCCATCAACAGCTCAAAGTCAGCAAAGTCTGTCGGACTTCCCGCGAAGTTCATACCGCCACTTCCGGGGAATTCCCAGTCAATATCGATACCGTCAAAACCCAAGGCCATCAGCTTGTCGACATCGGCAAGGAAGCGGGCCTTCTTGACGGGATCACTAGCCATTTCTGGGAAATGCTTCGACATACTCCAACCACCTAACGAGGCCATTACCTTGACCCCTTTTTGATGTGCCAAACCAATTAACCCCGGAGCGCCGCCGGCTTTTTTCAAAGGGATCGGGTACTGACCGGTAATCCCTGTCGGTTGATGTAACCAACCACTACCATTTTTTACGAAGCCCTGCTCCTGCACTTTACGATAGTTTTCTGCATCCCAGGGTTCATTAACTGGATACTGGTTAATGTATTCCAACTCCCCCCACAAAATATGAAAATCCCAGCTTGAGTAAACATCAGGATGCAGTAACGGACCTGGTTCTTGCACCGCTGTAGATTGATAGATGCTCTTATTACGCAAATCGCCACTGTGTAGCGAGCCATCTTTCGCTACACCGAAAAATGAAAAATTGAGTATGGAATAAATATCCATATTGACATTCAGGTGTGTCGCTTCTCCCTTAACGCTGAAACCTTCGTTAGTGCCTTTCCATGCTTCCCACTGGGTAAGATAGCCAATCACATTTTTATCATGAGTCGGCGCTGCTTGGGCTGTAGAAGCTACCCCGGCCATTAATACTGCGGTAACCACGCCGGCCAGTTTGCTCAGATTCAATCCTTTTTGCATTTTTGTTCTCCACGTATTGGTCAATAAAAACATCAATTGCCACCTTTACTTCACAGTAAGGATCTGCAATTCACATTAGCTCAGGCTCAATATTTGTAAGCCCTGATATGCATTCGCCTTTATAATTTCTCTTAATACAGAACTGCTTTTAATCACAGTCAGTTAAACAAATATCAATTGACTTGCTAATGCTTCACTAGTGTTAACGATGTTTTTTTCCTTCGCGAAAAATAATTAAAGATCTTAGATGTGTGTTGTACGAATAATGCAATAAGATCTCAATCTTCTGCTGTTTTTCGCACCCTCATCCCAATTGTGCATCCCAGATGCCAATCCGAGATGAATGCTTGCTGAGGATATTTCACAAAGAAAATCTACCGGCAGCAGACCTATTACCAATGACAA
Source organism: Photobacterium sp. (assembly GCF_057456235.1). Lineage (NCBI taxonomy): Bacteria > Pseudomonadati > Pseudomonadota > Gammaproteobacteria > Vibrionales > Vibrionaceae > Photobacterium > Photobacterium sp. Next base: position 134,980 of record NZ_JBVCPH010000005.1, read on the forward strand.
ATAATCAGAAAGTTGATACCCCTAATTCCTATACAGGTTTTAAAAGGTTACTATGCTTCAAAGTGTTATATTCAACGCATCGTGTATGCTGTTAGCTTGTAAATAAGGGATCGAAAAATGATTAAAAGCGCAACCAATCAGTCTCAGGGCATGTTGCTTTTTCAGCTCACTCAAAACCAGTCTTTTGCTATTGGTACCCTCAAGGTTAAAGAGATCGTTCCCTATACAAAACTCACTGCAATACCTCATTCTCATGCTACGGTATTAGGGGCAGCGAGTTTGAGGGGAGTCACTCTGCCAGTGATCGATATGGCTAAGGCCGTTGGTTATCCGCCACTCAGTAACGATGAAATTAAAAAGTGCTATATCATCATCACTGACTGTCAACGTAAGCTGGTTGGTTTTCTGGTCCGTGGGATCAATAAAATAACCGAATGTAACTGGCATGATATCGATGCCCCACCAGCCTCTCTCGGCAATAACGTATACGTCACTGGTATCACCAAAGTCGAGGACAAGCTGGTTCAGTTACTTGATGTTGAATTGCTGATGTCAAAAATCTTCCCCGCCGATCCAGATAGCTTGCATCCGGTATTAACGGATGTTGAACGGGAAATTCTACGACCGTTGAAAATTCTTCTTGTTGATGATTCTGCTGTTGCCAGACGTCAGCTATCACAAGCTTTAGATAGCATCAGCATTCCGTATTTCATTGCCACTAATGGTCTGGATGCTCTGAATATGATGAAACGAGCCGCTGAAGCTGGTGAACCCTTTGATATTCTTGTCAGCGATATCGAAATGCCTGGCTTGGATGGCTACGAATTGGCTTTTGAGGTTCAGAATAACGAAAAACTGAACACTATTTACATTATTCTGCATACTTCTCTCTCAAGTGAAATCAGCGTATCTCAGGCTCATCAGGTTGGTGCTCATGAAGCGTTGACGAAATTCGAAGCAAATGAGTTAATCCATGCCATGCTACGAGGCGCAGAGCAACACGCAGCAACGGCTTAACCGTCATATTCAACAACCTCCCCTAAGATCAGCCAGCTAAACTATAGGGCATGGCCAGTGCCCTTATTCATTTAAAATTTAATCACCTTCTGCTTTTCCTAAACTACTATTACGATATCGACTGATGGGGGTGATTATAATTAATTTCATGACTTTAAGTGTTAACAAGTTGCCTGGGCTATTGCATTAGGCGCAGACTTTATCGTTTCAGCTCGTGGATATATGTTTGCATTAGGATGCATCCAGGCAATGCAATGTAACAAAGACACCTGCCCAACCGGGATCACCACCCACAACAAACGGTTACAGCAGGGCTTGAACGTAAAAGACAAAACTCAGCGGGTGGCTAACTATAACAAGCACATAATTTACGGGTTGGGATTAATTGCCCATTCATGTGGCGTCACACATGCCAGAGACCTCAATAAAAGCCATATTCGCATTGTGGCTGGGAATGGCTTATCCGTTGCACTAGAAAAGCTTTATGAAAACCACCAATAGCCGAAGAACAATTAGGTTAAGCATCGCTCCGTTAAAACACTGACTTGCCCGTAATTATTAACTGGAAAATACAGCCCCCAGCCATCGGAATTTAACTGTACCCTGACATTATAAAAAATAACCGTGGCAAAGTTTAACTCTTAAAGTTCAGCATTATAGACCCTTGAGTTATCTGATGATTAAACGTATTGCACTAGCACTGATATTATCCACACCAACATTATCAGTAAACGCAGCCCCTGAGCTGATTTCTCAACCTGAAATACAATATGGCGGGTATCAGTTTGTAGAAACCATCACAGTCACCGGAAATATCAATGACAGCCTGCTTACATTAGTCGATCAGTCACTAATGAAAAAAGAGATAAAATATTATGTTATCCAGAATATTTCTGAAGATACACAAGCTGAAACCCTGACTGTGGTTATTAATCTATACAATCGGGAACAAGGTGTTTTTACAGGTTTACCGACTGTTTAACTGCACCTGGTCGCCGGATACACTTACCGATAATGACAAACTATAACGAGGTTCGATCAGAGCCTTGAGATGATATCAGATACTTATCCAGAATCTGTGACAGGGTTTTCTGACTAACCGGCTTTGATACGAAATCATCCATTCCGACATTTAAACATTTATCTCTTTCTTCTTTCACCACATTTGCCGTCAACGCGACAATAGGCACATGAAAACCTTGGGGTTCTGACTCTCTAATGACTAAGGTTGCCTCAAATCCGTCAAGAACCGGCATTTGACAGTCCATGAATATCAAATCGAAGGCCTGCTGTTGATGCATCTCTACGGCTATTTGTCCGTTCGCTGCAATGAACACTTCAACCCCCTGCTTCTCCAGCATCATTTTGGCAACTTTCTGATTCACACTGGTATCTTCAGCCACTAAAACCCGCCCTCTTGAGGCCGGCTTCGCCTTACCTCTCTTTTCTGTCTCGACGACTTGATTATCTGATCTGACAAAATCCAAACTTTCATATAAACGACTATTCGCTGTTTGTACGGATTGAATAAACGCTTCAGGGATTGGCATCAATGGGGTCATAGACGGGGTATCAGGTGTGGTAAATTCACTCTCCATTAGACTATTACTGGCAACAGTTTCTGATTCGGCCACATCGGTCATGACAAGCCGCTTAAGAGCCCATTTTAAATTGATCTCTTTATATGGTCGCGACAAATAAATAAGAATTCCGCACTCTTTAGCCCTTGCTTCATCACCAGGCTGTGGCCCGGCGGAGATCATCATCAATCTCGGGCATTGCTGGCCAAACTGTAATTTAAGCTGCCTCGCCAATGTGAAGCCATCTAATTTCGGCATCACCTTGTCGAGTAAAACTAAATCAAAGGGGTCTTGGCGAATAATAGCCTCTTGCACATAACTCGCGGCTTTCGTAGCATCTTCACAACATACCGATTTTGCACCTAAATTATTCAACTGGGATGAAGTGATGCGCATATTCAGCATACTGTCATCGACCAAAAGCACCGAAACTTCAGATAAAGATTGACTGCCTTCTAGCGATGCGGATGCCAGAAGATTTTTATCAAACGTCAAACTGAAAAAGAAACGACTTCCCTTACCGATCTCGCTGGCTATTTCCAGTTCCCCCCCCATTAGGCGGACAATTCTTCGACAAATCGTAAGACCTAAACCCGTACCGCCATATTTTCGCGTCGTCGTGCCATCTGCCTGTTGAAATTGTTCAAAAATCACTTCATGTTTCTCCGGGGCAACGCCAGGGCCACTATCGGTTACATCAAATCGCACCGTCGCCACATTGTCAGTTTCGGTTTCCAATCGAATACCAAGATGCACATAGCCGTCTTCGGTAAACTTGATCGCATTAGCTACTAAATTACTCAATACCTGACGCAGCCGAGTGGCATCACCCAACAATAAGGGAGAGATCTGACGGTCAATATGACACTCAAAATGGAGTTTTTTTTCAGCAGCTTTAACCAAAAAAAGCGCCTCAACTTCTTTATTCAACTCAAACAAATTCAGTGCTGTATGTTCAAGTTCCATACGACCCGCCTCAATTTTAGAGAAATCAAGAATGTCGTTAATTAAGCCCAGTAAAGTAAGAGATGATGTATGAAGCATTGTTATATACTCTTTCTGGTCTTCCGGCATCTCCATATCTTGCAGTAAAGAAGACAAACCAATAATGCCATTCATTGGTGTCCGAATTTCATGGCTCATATTCGCCAGAAACTCACTTTTCATCCGACTAGCTTCTTCAGCCTCTTTTTTCGCTTTTTGCAACTCTTGATAATTTATACGAATACGCTCAACCGTATGGTTATAGGTTTTACTTAAAACTGTGATTTCATCATCAAATAGTCTTTCATCAAGATGTAATTTTCCCGGTACTCGATCATCATCAAACGCACTAACGGCTTGTGACATTGCGATAATATGACGGACGATAAGTCTATAGACGATATAGAGAATAAATATGGCAACACAGAAGGTTTTAATCGTTTGAGAGAGCAGCAGAATGATAAACTTATCAAACACCCCCTGATAGATGCCATAAATATCTGACTGAACACGTAACGTGGCCAATTTATAATCGCGTTTGGCCAGAGAATGAATCATCTGCCATGATTTTTCATGCTTATATTTTTTCAGTTCACTCCCTAATTGGAGGATAATGCCATCGTCATCGGTTATCGACAAAAAGTGAATATCAGGCAAGCGCATAATGCCCTCAGCCTGTATCTGTAACTGTTCACGGTCTTCAACCCAAAGACTTGATGTTAAACTCGATAAATTACTTTTCTCGATCTGCAGCAGTCTTTCATCAATACTGGCCAAGTCTTCTTTATAATCAAGATAGACATTTAACCCGGTAATAATCAGAGTAAACGTAGAGCTCATTAATAGAATTGTAAATAATAGCTGTTTAGCCAAACCAACATTTCTATTTGCTTTCGCTTTATGATACGTTTTATTCATCCCTAACTCGCATCTTATTGGTCTTCAACTAACATAATAATCACTATTACTCTGGAATAGTTAGATAAGGATACATAATGAGAAAAAAACATCTACTTTCTGCAGCGTTAACGTTAAGTTGCACTAGTTTTTACGCTGATTCTGAAACCATTAATTACTATGTGATTACCAAGCAAGCAACACCACTTCAAATCGAGGAAGGCAATGAGAATCACAGAGGAATGGTCACCGACATTGTTAAAGCCATTTTTGCTAACAGCCAATATAAAATCGATTATCACACATACCCTTTTAATCGGATGATCTCCCTATTAGAGTCCGGTGAAAAAACCAATTGGGTTACCTATGGCAGCCCTGAATGGGGGGGAGTACAAGCCGAAAACCTATCTGATATACCAATATATAATGTTAAACATACCCTTGTGAGCAGTAGCAAAAAAAAATTTAAGTTCAAAACAATAGAAGATCTAAATGATAAAATAATTGTACTGCTTCATGGTTTTGATTACCCGCCACTTTTACCCTATTTCCAAAACGGCAGCATAGAAGAGCTCAGGGTTAAGGATTATACTGCAGCATTTCGTGTGATAAACAAGCTTCCCGGAGAAACAGCCTTTGTTGAAATGGAATCACGCGTTAAATATAACATCAATAAACAACAATTGGATTCCGCCAGTTTCCACATGCAATCATTCAGTTCAGTCATTCCAGACTACCCCATATATTTGGCATTTGATCCTGATATGGATAAAGAAATAAAAAGATTCATTAATGAACGCTTAAAAAAAATCAAAAAATCAGGAGAAATTGATTCTATCATCAAAAAATATCTCTAGAAAAAATCAGTCAAAAAACCACAACTATCTGGAAGTGGCTTGTCCATAACTTGCTATTTTATAAATTCAGGTGTAAACATATGACCAAGTTTATCCGCTTTAGTTTTCAGGTAAAATTCATTATGAGGGTTGTTTCCTTCTTGCAAAGAGACACGCTCTGAAATATGGATACCAACTTTCGTTAATGCATCTACCTTGCGAGGATTATTGGTCATTAGTCTAACCGATGTAATGTTAAGAAAACTCAACATACCGCGGCAGAAAGAATAATCCCGCATATCGTCAGCAAACCCCAATTGTTCATTTGCTTCAACCGTATCGGCCCCGTTGTCCTGCAAGTGATACGCCCGAATTTTATTGATCAGGCCTATACCTCGGCCTTCCTGCCTTAAGTAAAACAAGACACCGCTACCTTCATTGACAATATTTTCCATCGCTCGCGCTAGCTGAAAACCGCAATCACAACGGGCACTAAACAGTGCATCCCCGGTCAGACATTCAGAATGGAGACGGATCAATACCGCCGATTCCGGAACAAGATCACCATAAACTAATGCTAAGTGCTCTTTCCCTGTGGAAGGTTCAATAAAACCATACATGTGAAACATTCCCCACTTGGTAGGAAGCTTCGCACTATCAATACAATGCACCAGATTAAACGGTTCTTTCACTGAAAAGTAACTGCGGATATCCATCAAAATCTTGCCTAGCTCATTACGCCCGTTCCCGTCGCCTCCATCTCCCCAGTAAGCGTCTTGGTGCGAATGTTCCTTGAGAACACGATCACCGGTAGCCACAAGTAAATGAGTAAAAAATGGATTCTGGCGAAATTTTTCGAACACAATATATTGCATAACCGCATGGCGCACGTCCAACCAGTCTTTTTTAACCTGATCGGCATAAATTCGACTTAATTTAAACGCGGCTGCAGGTGTTTTTGCAGCTAAGATCTGTTGCTGAATGCCAGGTTCGATAAACTTTTGGGCCTGATAATAATGCTCACTACTTGGCCAAACTACATCACTTAAACAGATGGGACTTAGTGCAAAGTTGGATAAGAAACCATGATCATCTTCGGGTTCATAAAAATGTATTTCATCAACCATATCATTCACTCCTTGCCTGCGATAAAGGGAGAGTTAAGCTAGGTTACCAACGTCCTTATTGTCTTTTCCTCAATACATGTGAGTATAGCTATATAAACATAAATGCAACAAATTTAACCTCGGCGACATCATCATCCCTGCCAGCCCTTTCGCGGCAGGTTGGCCAGATGCAGATACGACAGCTGATCATTTGATGCCAAAATATATTGATATATTTAAAGAAAATTAGATTAGAATGTCCTTTCATAAGATCCCCCGGCGGTCAAAGTACTACGTGAAAGTGATTGGAGAAACAGAATAATGAAATACCAATGGATACTGTTTGATGCAGACGAAACCCTGTTTCATTTCGATGCATTTAAAGGGTTACAACTGATGTTCTCACGCTTTGACATCAATTTTACTGAACACGATTTTAGCCACTATCAAACAGTCAATAAGCCATTATGGGTTGATTATCAAGATGGGAAAATCACCGCCCAACAACTGCAAACCATACGTTTTGAGCCCTGGGCTGAAAAACTGAGTGTCACCACTCAAACCCTTAATAGTGCATTCTTAACGGCGATGGCTGACATTTGCACTCTCCTGCCCGGTGCAGAAAAACTGATCACCTCCCTGACAAAAAAAGCCAACCTAGGGATTATTACCAATGGCTTTACCGAACTCCAACACATTCGTTTAGCGCGAACCGGATTGCAAGATCACTTCTCTTCCCTGATCATTTCGGAACAAGTCGGAGTTGCAAAACCGAACCCAGGTATTTTCGAATATGCATTTGAACAAATGGGTTACCCGGATAAAGATCAAGTGTTGATGATTGGTGATAACCCTCACTCAGACATCCTTGGCGGCCTGAATGCCGGAATCGATACCTGCTGGCTAAATGTTCATGGCCACGATGTCCCAGAAGGGATAGAGCCTCACTACCAGGTAGCATCATTAACTGAGTTACATGCCTTATTACTCGATAAGGCTTGATCTTGCTCGCCTCATAAGGGCCAAGCCAACCTAATATTACTCAGCTTAATTAAAATCGGCCTCGCAAAGAGGCCGTTTAGACGAAAAGCTTAGTATAAACTTAACGGTTTGGGTCTAACTGCGTTTGCCCGTCATGAATTCTTCAAGAATTTCAGGAGTTAGTTCGCCAGCATCTTCAAGACGCTTTAACTCAGCAACAATACGCTTTTGCTCTTCGATCGAAGGGATTGGCAGTTCAGGTTCTTTATTTACTTCATCTTGATTAATCAGGTTTAAATCATCTTGCATGATAAATCTCTTTCTTACATTCAATGTGTGTCAAGTTTCGCTGACACCATTATATACCCAAGTAATCTCAAGATGCGCGTTTCAACGAGAATTTAGACGCTAAGGTCAGATGCTGATTTGCAGGGGAAGAGATAATCATCGCATTGCAAAAAGTTCACACCTCTTGCCGGGTATTGCTATTTAACTTAACAAGCTGACGCATCCGACAAACCTGCAGGCTTACCGGATACGTTCAAACACACTACTCCCATTCCCAATGTCTGCCGTCATGTTGCTGAGAAAACAACATACGATAGCCACTGATATTTTGATGTTTAACATCTTGCATAATTTTATGAAACTGCTTGCCATCTAAGTGGATCAGGTTTTCATGATCACCTGCCTCAATATAGATATCCTCTTGTTCCAGTAACAAGTCGTCAATCAACATACCCACTTTATAGGCTTGGCCTATTGAAGGTACTGCGCCAGGTTCACAATCCTGAAAAACATGAGCAAGCTCATGTTCAGCGACAAGAAAATACTGTTTTCCCGTCATACGATTAATCTTATCAATCATCACTCGACGATTTGACGGAACCACTGCCATCAAATAGTCACCTTGTTGATCTTTTAACACCACAGACTTGGCAACTTGTGCCGTAGGCACATGAGCCGAAATCGCTGAACTGAATGATGTATCGGTATGACGATGAGGAGTAAGGCTAAAATCAATATTATGACTATTCAAAAATTGCCCTACCGTAATTGCGATGGCCATAATTACCTCCTGAGTAATGTATACCAGCCCCATTGATCACCCTAATGAACAAAATTGGGAGAAGCCGTGAGATTGGTATTCCGTCTACAGAAAAAGTATGGTGCCAGAGGCGCTTTTTTGCGAATTAAATGGGGTAAACAGGGGGAGATTAGCCGGTAAAAAAACTGACTATTACCGCTTGTAGATTTGTGGACTTGTCAGTTTATTCTCCGTACCTGCCAGAATGCTCGACGCCAGTACGGATTATCCAAGCGAGAGATAATGACACCTTGCGATGTGGATGCATGCAAAAACTCTGAATTACCTAAATAAATGCCGACATGCCGTAAGCGATAACCGGTTTTGAAAAAGATCAAATCACCTTCTTTAGCATTAGACACCAAAACTGACTGCCCCAACTTCGCCAATTCACTCGTTGTTCGCGGTAACATTTTGTCATACACAGTGAAATAACCCACCTGTACAAAAGCAGAGCAATCAATACCTCGTTTACTTGCCCCCCCTAACCGATAGGGTGTGCCTTTCCAATTGTCATAAACATAATCAAATACACCCGAGGGATCATAAGCATCTGTCGTGAGGGTTGGACGATCTTTTTTACCCGGAGAAAGATCATTGCCAACCGGATGATAAGCAGGCTCAGACGGCGCGATCACAACGGTCGAAGAACATCCGACGATGCTCGACAACAGCAAGCCGAGTAAGACATTATGAGCGTTATTCTTCACTGAATTCTGCATTTCAAGGTCGTTTTAATAAAGTCATCATTATGGTACAACCTATCGGTTATTGAATAGTCCTACTGACGCTCCTGCAGCTCAAGTGCTATAAAAGTCATCATCATGCCTCATAGACCGGCATGACTAACGCCAACAACTCATTCGAAAAGTAAACGTTATGCCAGATTTTACGCTTCGTCCATTTGCAATAGAAGATACACCGAGGCTTGCTCAAATTTATAGCCGAGCGGCTGCAATTTCCGGTAAAGGACATTACACCCAGGCCCAGATCGATATGTGGGCCAGCTTCCCTTTGCAGCATTTTGATGAATTTCAGACCATCCTGCTGCAAGGGTACACCTATCTAGCCGCAGACCATAGGGGAAACCCGATTGGCTTCGCTCAGCTTCATCCCACGAACCATCTTACACTACTTTATGTCTTGCCTGAGTTCTCACGTCAGGGGGTCGGTCAACAGCTTTATCAGCATCTGGAAACCATCGCCATCGCCGACAAACAAACTTTTATCAGTGTGACCGCAAGTAAAATATCAAAAGGAATGTTTGAAAAAATGGGTTTTATAGCAATCGAAACAGAGCTCTCACTAAGAAACAATATTGCATTTGAACGCTATAACATGACTAAGTATTTAGGCGAAAACAGATAGAATGTCTATTCTCAGAACAAAAAAAAGAGGCTATGCTCGCGCTAGCCTCAAACTTCACACAACAGAAGATAATCATTACACTTTAATTAATCCTGCACATCAGCAGTGCCGATATATTAGACATATATGAATTATATAAGCGAGAATATCCAGACAATTCGTACTCTATACTGGCTTGTGCGAGTGATATCACGAGAAAAATGAATGCTCCACATCAATTACTGCTATTTATCGCCTTATGGCGATACTGGTTATCTCGCTGGTGGCCATTAATCCAGTTCTCCTGACTTAAACTGGATACAAAGTGTGCGCATGACGGCCAAAGACGACTGAAAAGCAACCAATTAGCATCATAATATAGCTAAAAAAAGCAAATAGTTTCATAATGCGGACAGATCATTTGCTTACCAGCGGTAATCCTATAGAACTGATTGTTGTGTTTAGTAAAAACACCCCTAGCAGGAAACCGGTTTAGGTTATCAATTTTTCGAGACCCGTTTTGAGTATCTCGATACGACGAGATTATAGTTTTTGACAAAGGAGTCCGTGTGCTTTCTTTTATCCGCTTAGTTATTGCGGCGATATTTGTTGTTTTTACAACCTTTTTCGCTTTGATTTACTGCTTATTCAGCCCTCGCGATCCTAAACACGTTTATTTTTTCTGCCGCTGGTTTAACCAGCTACAAAAAATCGCGGGCGTAAAGCTTATTCAGCGCGGTACTGAAAAAGCCGCCAGTACCGACAAGAGTGTTTATATTTCAAATCACCAGAGTGTCTTTGATTTTGTCACTGATCCCGGCATGCTGCAGCCACGAACAGTCACTCTCGGTAAGAAAAGTTTGCTCTGGGTTCCGTTTTTTGGAACATTATATTGGATCACCGGGAACATTCTGATCGATCGTGAAAATAAATCCAAAGCACGAAATACCATTCAGCAGGTCGCTGAAGCCATCCATAAACGCAATTTATCTGTTTGGGTATACCCCGAAGGTACCCGCAGCAAAGGCCGTGGATTACAGCCTTTTAAAAGTGGAGCATTTCGTATGGCGATTGAAGCAGGCGTGCCGATCATACCGATGTGTGTCAGCACAACGCATAATAAAATAGATCTAAACCGACGAGATAATGGTGTGGTTATCGCCGAGATGCTCGCCCCTATTGATGTAAGCAAATACGAGATACAAGACGCACGACAACTCGCAGATTACTGTCACAAGCTGATGTCTGATAAAATTGCTGAGCTGGATGCTGAAGTCGAATGTATAGAACTGGGAAAAGAAAAATCAAAAAAACAGTTTGAAACAAATTCAGGATGATTCAATATTTTCAGCTTAAGCTGCAAGGCACATCATCTCGATAGCTACACTATTAAAAGAGCATCCACTAGATGCTCTTTTCTACTTAACATGCGAGAAGCATAATCCACTTCACAATAACTTCCCTATTTCTTATTCATTTTAACGCTCTGCGAAACGGAATAAGCTATCCACTGAAATGGGGCAATCCCCCACTTGATGAATAACGCCTTCTGCTTGTTTTAATGTATCATAGCTACAGGGTACACCTGTGATATCAGTTACCGGATATTCATTTCCTTCACGATCTTTAAAGTTAATGCTCCAGCCTGCACTCAGGAAGTCATGGACTATCCGTGCTTCAACTAAGGTGTGTTCTGCCATTAACTGACGACATTCAGACAAAACCATAACATCATCCCCTTATTAACCACTCACTCTAAATATAGTTGAAATTCTATCGTAGGTAACACTTAGATTATGCTGTGTTAAGGAAAGGTTATCTCGGGTATTTGTAGAAGCAATGGCGGGGGAAATAGACTAAATATAGTGGTTAGAGAAGTAGAGCCACATCAATGATGAGGTGGCTCTTCATTTAAGGCGTATTATAGATACAGCTTTGCAACTTCTGAAGGTTCCATTTCAGAACCTTCAAGATTTGCATTCCAGTTCAATCCCACAAGCACGCCATCTTCAGACAATGTAATCATCCAGTCTTGAACAAATACATCTAAAGGCAGTTTCGTCGGGACAAACTCAGCCCACTCCTCAACACAATGAACCTTCGCGTTTGCCTCGCTTGACCAAAAAGGCATGACCTCTGATTCTTCAAACTCTGAAGATTCAACAGATAACCAGTCACCTTCTTCGTTACACAGCCCCCACACCACGTGAGTATCTTGTGTTTCAGTAACAAATAGTTCACTGTTCGCTTGAATATCTGCAGTTAGCTTAGTCATTCTATTCTCTCTTTTCTAACGCCGGTACGGCATGCTGTGGCATCAGGTTCACAGTCGAAGCCACTTAATAGCACTATTTTATCATTGAATCAGACAATGGCGTGATTAATTCGTCATTAAACGGCAATAACTATATCCAAACTACTTAAAAATGGATGATTCAGCGCTTTCTCTGGCAATCCAAGTGCATGATGTGTAAGTATGGCATCAACTTTGACGACTTCCCCTTACCAAAAGTCCAATGAGCAGGGAGATCAGCTCACCGATGTGCAATTTGCATATTATTAGTTGCCAATAGAATCATTCTATTCATAGTATTAAAGAGTAAGTCTGTAGTGGCATACTTCTATTGGTCAGTTTAAGGTGGCAGACAAACGCTATATTACATAGACATGCAATAAATATATTCGATAAAAAAATATAAAAGGGGCAGTATGGAATTTCATGAACGCTATAATGACAGCTATGCCAGATGTCTCCGAAACCCAAGATTTCTTACGATTTTCTATGACATTTTCTGTAGCCGAAATGACAAATTTCAGCTCATGTTTGCCAATGTAGATATGGGCAGACAAATAAAAATGCTTAAAGCCTCGTTAATTATCATTATGCTGGCCAATACATCCGGTGAGGCTCGTGAGTCTGTCAGAAAGTTTGGTAAACGCCATGGCCCCGAAGGGTTAGGAGTCAATCCGATGGATTTTGATATCTGGTTCGACTGCTTGCTGTCTGCGGTACAAATTTGCGACCCCCTGTACGACGATGAAGTGAAACAGGCATGGCATGCTTGTTTTAATGAGGGGATGGAAATCATGAAAAAAGAATGCCGTGTCGATGCCAGCATATAGGATATAACACGACAGACAGTATCACCCCTCACACGACCTTTAGCTACTGAGCTGCCATATTATCTTTACAGACAATCGTCATAGCAAATCAGGCGATAAATGAAAACATTATCTCCATATCACAAAAAAGTGCTGTTGCTTATTGGTATCGCCATTGTACTGATCCTGCTGGCTTTGATTTATTCCCCTATCAGGCAAAGTCGTCATTTTTACGATTACGCCGATAACCGCACGCTGTTAGGCATTCAAAATTTTTGGAACGTTATCTCCAACCTGCCGTTCTTGTGGGTCGGTTTTAAAGGACTGTCGCTTTTTACTGATCGTCATTCTTTCGCTCACGAACCTGCCGTCACCCATCTTTACCCTTTTTTCTTTATCAGCATGATAATGGCCTTTTTCGGTTCCAGTTATTATCACCTTACTCCGAATCATTTCACCTTAATGCTGGACCGCATTCCTATCACACTCACCTTTATTACGCTTTATTGCATTATGCTCAGTGAATATGTGTCACGGGATGCTGGTCGATGGCTGTTCTTTCCAATGGTCGTCTATGGGCTGCTATCAGTCATCTATTGGTATCACGGCACCCAGATAACCGGACGGGGTAATATAGCCGCCTATGTGCTGGTGCAAGTGATCCCTATTATCCACTTCCCGCTAATTTTATACTTGTTTTCACCTCGTTTCTCACTCCGTCAATACTACCTGTATGCTTTGATTGCTTATGTGATAGCAAAGTGGGCTGAATCGAATGACGACGAGATTTATGCTTTCTTGGGAGGAATTAGCGGACACAGCATAAAACACCTCATAGCTGCAATCGGAGGGTATTATATTTATCTTGGTTTTAAGCGACGCACGCAGATACGTTGAGTATATACCCAGCTGGCATCACTCTGAATCATATCACTTGGGTATAAATAACAGAGGGTACTGAGTTCAGCACCCTAATTGGGATCAATCACTGAAGTAACTTCGTGTGTATTACTTTTTACCTACACCACGATTTTCTTTTTGAGCCAGCGTAATTCTGCCGAACCCTAACTTTCTAAAGTGACTATCACGAAAGTCTCTTGCGGCTTTGCTACTCTTTGTAACAGCTTCTATTTGCTGTTCCATTTTAAGAAATTCTTTTAAATCAATCCCTTCTTCAACAGCAACTGCTTCATGAATGTTACGGTATTGTTCGTATGAGAAGGTTAGTTCTTTCTCTTGATTTTTATAGGTATAGATAATTGTACGTGCCATCAGGGGTCCCCTACGGATCAGGAATGGGAGGGAATGTACCCTAGATACGCTTGGGATGAAAGAACAAATGGTCTCATTTAGCGTAAGACTTAAAATGAAGAGGCGAGCCCTTACCATCGTTGCACTCCAGCCTGTTTTCCGGTTCTGCTCAAGCTCTGTATCTAGAGATATACCGACATTCATGCACTTGCTTTTCCCATGGTTATACACAGAAACAGTGGATAACTTCACTTTTCCCATCGGCTCAACGACATAAAACCAACAATTTGTTTGATATTCATCAAGATCAAATAGTTTTCCAACTTTAGAGAATCAACAAATCTGAACCATTAGACATTGTCAAAATAATGAATGACTTGGTTTTCACTGCCACGCCAGACGAGTGAGGGATCCTGCGTTTCTTGTTCAAACTTACCATCGACCAACACATCAACGAGATTGACAACCTCTTGCTGTTGCTCGGTCAGCTCATGGAGTACATATCCTGACCATAACCAGATGTCTTTACCACAACATTCAGCTTTTACCCGTTTAACCAGTTGTAATACTGCAGCAAGATTCGCAGGATGCAGGGGATCGCCGCCAGACAAAGACAACCCGCGGCGTTTGATACGGGGATCATTCAAGTCTTGAATAATTTGATCTTCCATGGCCTGCGTAAACAGATGCCCTGCGTCTAAGCGCCAGGTGCTTTGATTATAGCAACCCTTACATTGATGCTCACAACCTGAGACAAACAACGTACAGCGCGTGCCTGGTCCATTAATGACATCAACTGGATAATAGTTATGGTAATTCATTCTATACTCACCAAAAGAAGAAGTGCCATTAAGGCACTCCCATTCACTGTTTTGCGATCAACCGGCTATGTTCCAGTTAGCTTACATATGCTTTACGCGACGCTTAACTTCTTCCTGCTTACCCGCGTTAAATGGTCGGGCATCAGGAGAGCCGAGGTAGCCACAAACACGACGCGTTACAGAGACCTTCTTAGGATCATGATTACCACACTTCGGGCAGGTAAATCCTTTACTGGTACAATCAAACTCACCGGAGAAGCCGCATTCATAGCACTCATCAATTGGCGTATTTGTGCCGTAGTATGGAACACGTGAATACGAGTAATCCCAGACGTTCTCTAGTGCTTCAATGTTGTGCTGAATATTTGGATACTCGCCATAACAAATAAAACCCCCACTCGCTAAGGCTGGATATGGCATTTCAAAATCAATCTTGTCGTATGGGTTAACTGCTTTTTCAACGTCAAGGTGGAAGCTGTTGGTGTAATAACCTTTGTCGGTTACGTTCTCGATCACACCGTACTCTTTTGTATCTAATGAACAGAAACGAGTACATAAGTTTTCAGATGGTGTGCTATATAAACTGTAACCCCAGCCAGTCTCTCGTTTCCACGAATCGACGGCATCTTTTAAACGCTTAACGATTGCGATGCCTTTTTCACGAAGCTCTTCACTATCGTAAATATGCTCGCCTTTGTCTGCATAAAGGGCATTGATCGTTTCATGGATTCCAATGTAACCCATAGAAATCGAAGCGCGGCCATTTTTGAAAATATCTAAGACGTCATCATCGGGGTTAAGACGGATCCCCAGTGCACCTTCGGTATATAGAATGGGCGCGACACGCGCTTTCACACCACGAAGGCGATCAATACGTGTATCTAGTGCTTTTCGAACTAACTGAACTCGCGCATCAAGAAGCTTAAAGAATGTCGCTTCATCACCATCCGCTTCGATAGCAATACGAGGCAAGTTCAAGCTGACTACACCAAGGTTGTTACGTCCTTCATGGATCTCTTGACCATTCTCGTCAATGTATTGCCCAAGGAAGCTACGACAACCCATTGGCGCTTTGAATGAACCAGTAACTTCAACGACTTTGTCGTAGTTAAGAATATCTGGATACATACGTTTAGATGCACATTCCAGAGCAAGCTGCTTGATATCGTAATTAGGATCGCTTGGTTTATGGTTGATGCCGTCTTTAATGGCAAATAACAATTTAGGGAAAACAGCGGTCTTTTTATTCTTACCCAAACCAGCAATACGGTTTTCAAAAATTGCCTTTTGAATCAGCTTAGATTCCCATGAAGTACCAAGGCCAATGCCAATTGATAAGAATGGGGTCTGGCCGTTACTTGAGAACAGTGTGTTAATCTCGTATTCAAGCGATTGAAAAGCGTCATAAACTTCTTTCTCAGTAAGTTTCTTCGCATAATCTTCTGCACACGGAACATCCCACTGTTGACCCGTTTTCAAGTGCTTGTTGTAACTCGCAGTCACATAAGGAGCAAGCACTTCATCAAGACGATTCAGTGTTGTTCCCCCATAAGTATGACTTGCTACCTGTGCAACAATCTGAGCCGTGACAGCAGTTGCAGTCTGAATGGATTTTGGAGTGTCAATTTCCGCATTACCCATGCGAAAACCTTTGGTCAGCATATTTTCCAAATCAACAATCATACAGTTGAACATTGGGAAAAATGGCGAATAGTCCAAATCATGGTAGTGAATTTGTCCTGCCTCGTGGGCATGAACAATATCACGAGGTAGCATATGGTTCTTCGCATAGTGCTTAGAAATAATACCGGCCAGCAGGTCACGCTGAGTAGGAATCACTTTAGAATCTTTGTTTGCGTTTTCATTGAGCAGATCAGCATTGCTCTGTTCAACTAAACCGGAGATTTCGGCACTTAGCGTACTTTTCTTTTCACGCTGGATATCACGATCGTGGCGATACTCGATATAAGCACGAGCAACATTTTTATGCGGGCCCACCATCAGGTGATTTTCAACCGCGTCCTGAATAGCATGAATATCCACTTCCTCAACAGACATAAATTGAGAAAGCACACCGTCAGCTACCGACGCTGCATATGCCTCATCCATAGCTTCAACTGACTCGGCAGCACTAAGTACAGCCTCTTTAATACGCATAGTATTAAACGGCAAACGGCATCCATCACGCTTAATCACAACAGGCTTCACACGGGGCTCCTACGAACATGACACTGTCACTAAAACACAAAATATAGGGCTTAGTGATCTGGGTAATACAAGATGTGGTGTATTAGGCGAGAATTCCGGAAAACAAACATTGATCTAAATCATTTTTTATAAAGGACAGTACAGGGAACGAGCGATGATTATGAGCGGTGCCAGATTTTTGTATGTAACCTCTTTTGCAAACCTTTTTTGTCAACAAATTTATTGTCGATCACTTTATCTTTTTGAAAAAAAAGCCCTTGCATTTTCCATTCTCAGCAACTTTGATTTTAAGGAAATCAAACACAATCTTCAGGAGGTTTTAGATACAAGTAACAGCGAGTAATGGCAACGCGACCAGTCAACCGCACACTGAGGCGATACACACCGCATATCTGACATTTCTCGCGTACAACTTCTCCGTCAACGTCGATAGTATAGTAAGCATCCCCCTTAACAATGGCTTACATCCGTGCGTTCTCACTTCATCAGTCTCTTGCTGATGCTCAGCATAGCCCCTACTATAGCGGCCGACATTGTACCTTCTCATTTGAGCCTGGTTAGCTGGAACATGCAATGGCTGAGCTTATCAGATAAATTTCCGGCCAGTAGACGTAGTGATCTTGATTACCGGAAAATGAGATCGATCTTTACAGCTTTATCGCCTGACATTTTCGCCTTTCAAGAAGTTGATAGTCTTGCTGTATTAAAAAAGATAGTGCCCGAAGCTGACTATCACTTTTACTTTTCAGATCGTAGTAACAAAGCCGGTGAATCTTACCTTGTCAGTAATCAATACACTGGCTTTGCCGTTCGCTCCCATCTTGAAGTATCCGATCCCGACGATCTTCATCAATTAAACCGTATCGCCAATAACCAGACCGGTAAGTTACGCTACGGCAGCTACCTCATCGTCCAGCTTGATAATGAAACTCAGCTACATCTTTTGTCCGTTCACCTCAAATCCGGTTGCTTCAGCAAGAAACAACAAAAATCAGGTCAAAGTTGTAAACAATTAAAACGTCAAACGAATGTTTTGGCTGATTGGATCAATAAAAGACAAGAAATGCATCAAAGCTATATGATTTTGGGCGATTTCAACCATCAACTCAATCATCCGAACGAATGGTTGCTGACCGACCTGAACAGCCAGCTACAACAGCCATTGGTCAATCTCACCGCCAAGACTACAGCCAGTTGCTGGGCAAGAGTCAGCAACGCCAACGGCCGAACACAATTTCGTCTTTATCGTATGCTGATCGACCACATGCTCGTGTCGCAAGATATTGCTGATAAAATCAATGATCAGGAAAGTGTCTATCAGCTGCCGTTTGAACAAGAAGATGTTAAGCAATACCAGCTGTCTGATCACTGCCCGATTGTTGCGCATTTTCCTCTATCTAGACCACACAGTATGTAAAAATGAAGTTATTTTCTTAAGCATACCCTAATCGATATTGCTCATTCTCCGCTCACAAAAAAGCCCGATTAACGGGCTTTTTTGTGAGCGGAGAACGAAAACCTATCAGGAAAAATGAGCATTAAAATCATTTGTTATCATTATTCTTGCATATAACTGTTATTATAGTGCCTCACATCCGGCACGATATTATGTTTATTCAACAGGCGATACATGGTTGCTCTCGACACGCCCAAATCTTTTGCTGCTGATGCAACCTGACCACGATGGGTTTCGAGTACTGCCATTAATACATCTTTTTCAGCTTCATCTTTGATATTACGTAAACTTTGTTTAAGGTTTGACTTACTTGGCAAGTCAAAATGTTCCGCCCTGACTTCATTCCCTTCAGCTAACAGAGCTGCACGCTTAACCTGGTTGATCAATTCACGTACGTTGCCCGGCCAACTGTACCGTAATAATAACTGCTTAGAATCATCGGAAAAACTGGATGCCATCGTGCTGTATTCATTTGCAAACTTAGTTAGAAACTTTTCGGCTAACAAGAATATATCAGAACCGCGCTCTCTTAATGTCGGTACTTTAATATGAAACACATTCAACCGATAATAAAGCTCTTTACTGAATTCACCATTTGCAACTGCACTTTCAAGATCAGCACTAGAAGAAGCAACAATCCGAACATCACAACAGGAATCATCATTCAATGAGTCCCCTGAAGATGACTGTAAATAGGCCAGCAGCTCATTTTGTAACTCTCTCGACAACTCTTCAACATTATCGAGTAAGATAGTGCCATTAAATGTTGATTTTTCATCGTCTTGAGACTGAGATGACGATCTTAAGAATGCCATTTTCTTATCATCATATGCTAAAGAGCCACAGTTAACCGAAATAAATGGTACATTTTTACGCTTAGATAGATTATGAACAGACTTAGCAATCAACTCCTTACCTGTACCATTCTCACCCGTTAGGAAGACATTCACTTCTGTTGCTGCCACACGGCGCACCATGTCACGCAATTGCTTAATCGATTTTGACTCACCAAATAATCCCATATCATGTTGAGAAGTGATCTCAACCCATGAGCTAGATTCAATTTCAAGCATCCCAAGTTGATGGCCAACCGTGTCTAATAGCTGGCTACTTGGAATTGGAACCGTGAAATAATCAACACAGAAATTATTAATAAACTGGCAAATTGCATCCGTTTGCAACTGCTCTTTTTTTATAATAGCAATCCATTTTACTTGCTTAGTCTTATTTGCCCTTAAAGAAATGCTATTCAAGCTAAAATCATTATTGCTTAAATCAACAATGCAAATACAGGGACTGTAGTCTTCTAGGATTGAGTCAGCCGTTCGAAGATCATAACAGCAGTGAGTTTTCCAACCTGATTGTTCAAGAAGCGCAATCCAAGGTTCGTAATTACAACCAATTGCAACAAGTCGACCTGTAATTGATTTGGTTTGACATTGGGCCACCATCGAAGTCACCTTCTTTTCAATGTTCGTATTATTTCTTCTTTATGTATTAAAAAATATAGGCAATAAAAGACACCCTTGCAGGGTATCAAATGTGAGAATCACCTTGAATCATCTGTTTTAATATTAATCGATAGCAAACAGGACAGTAACTACCTTTTTCAATCAACAACTTAATCAAAAATAAAAGTTCCATAAAGTTTAAGGAATATTATTAACATGACAACTAAATAGCAAAAAAACACAACAAAAAAGGTATAGTAAGCACACTATACCTTCACTAAGAACGAAAAGTTAATATAAAGCTGTCTCTAGTACCCTGTGTTTAGTATCGCACTCTCCATTCGGTTTGTCTGAATTTGCTGAAGAACGAACCCATCAACATCAGCCTCAATGTCTAATACTGTATCGACTTGAATCGTTACTCCATCGACCGTATTCTGAACAATATTGGCTATACTACCCTCCACCAAGCTTGGCCTTTCTAAAAGGTTATTGTCACCATATTGCACAACACAGACAATGCAATCAGTATCACCTCCTACAGAGCTGTCCCTAGGCATTAATACACCATTAAATATAGTAAGATCAGCAATATGGGAACTAAATATCTTTTCACCATTCAATGCCGTTGATATTGATAAACCAATATTTATTATTGTATCGCCGATTGACTCAAACCCACCGCGTACCGATGACATCTCAGCCTCGCTCATTGTAACCAAACCAAAGTCAAGATTATCCAGACTCTGAAAATTGATAGTGGCATTGGCCATGAAGGCCGCCCCTCCTAGCGTCGAAGCGATAAATAATTTAGATAATTTATTCATACAAGCCTCTAATAATCGTTTGCACCGGGTAGCGTTATACTGAACGTAGCAAGCGAATCTCTGGTAATCGCCTCTGTTACAGGCGATGGAGTATAAATGCTATAATTTTCTGCTGTGATAAAACTGTCTTTTCCTATTTTTATTTTATTTTTTACCAGCAGAACCAGGCCTTTATAATTTGGTTCAAATTTTTCAATATCCATCACAACTGTACCTCTTGATGGATCGCCTAATATAATCTGCTTACTATTTATACCTTTAATAACAACAAAGTGCATGTAGCCATCAAAATTGACAATTGTTATGCCAGGAATGCCTAACTTCTTAAATTTATTCAGCGGGATCTTATAACCATTTGCTTCTAAACCGACTGAGTCTAAATATTTTTTCATGTCTAACAGCGAAAAACCTTTTTTTTCAATCTTCTGCTTATCGCCATTGGAAAACATATATTCAAAAACAGTGTTTTCCGATGTCTCAATACCATAGTGATACGTTATTAACGATGCGACTGCGGCCGAACCACAACTAAAATCATATTGCTGCCTTTGTACATCACCAAATAACTTTTCCTGGTAGCTTTTCACATCAACATTATACCCGCCTCGATTCGGGAAATAGTCCAGTGCGGATACTGAAAAACTGGCACACAGGCCTGCAATAATTAATACTGAATTTTTCATAATCATAGACTCACAGTCAATTGGCCTTGCAGTGTGATGACACTAGCGACAAGTCTATACAACCTGAATTTGATGCGTCACAGTCCAAAAAATAAATTTCAACGCGTTTCACTCAACTTATTCAGACTGATAACTCGCACATTACAAGTCTGAATAAATTAAGACAAAGGGCCATAACAGCCCTTCTTATCATTTCTATTGGCCAACTAACGCTGCATTCGTACTTGCAGTCTGCTGAACAAGTGAGTTATTACCCACGTTCTGACCAGCAACATTAATACCAGATGCCCCGCCGAAGGCCCCACTCATTGTGTTGGTCTGATAAACATGCACACTATCGCTACTGCCATACTTACTATCGCAACATGCGCCACCATAAGTCACTTCACTGTCTGTCACTTCACCTTCAAGCTCTGATTCAGCAAGATATTTTTCAATCTCTACATCCATACTGTAGGTTTTCGACTTATTCCAAACGCTGTTGTCCTCGAGAAGGTCAGAGTTATAACTACCTTCTATCTCTACATCAACATATTCATTCCCAATATCGTTCATCAACATGGAATCGTCGGAACTTTTAAAACTGTCATCGATAACGGTTTCTTGATTATAACTACCCTCCTTATCAACATATTTATCCGTATTAAACATATCAGTAGCTGAATAATCAAGATTGCCTACATTGGTATTACTTTCTGTATCACCGCCAGAAGGATACATCCCGCCCCCACCATTGGCTAAAGCTAAAGGAGAAACCATTATAGCGGCTACTAAAAGTGCAGTATTTGTTTTACGCATGATAACACTCCAAATATTGTGTATATTTTTATAATCGCTTACATTTTTATAACTATGATTTGTAAACTATTTTTACTTACCATGTTCAATAGCTAGCTGTCAGATTATAAAATCAAACTGCATACCTATTACATGAATAAGCATTGAACTACGAAGTAAATGTGTTAGCCCCTGAAAAACTATCAACTCTAATTAATGAGAGCGACTTACTCAGAGTTTTTGCTGACATATTTTTCATATGCCAGCATTAGATAAACTAACAGGCTACTTCAATGTCAGGTTAACAACCGTTGCATTTTGTATTAACACATTATTACCTGTGTTTTGCACTACGTTAAATACCCCAGAGGAACCATTAAACGATCCTTCAGTGAGTATGTTATCACCAGTAGTATTATTGTATGCGCGGTTATTTGAAACCTCACCGTCCATGTCTGAATTCGCTTCCATAATGTCAAGATTCAGCTCGTATTGCCCAGCTCGAGAATGGTTCATTAAATCATCATTCAGCACTTCAGAACTTGTTAGTATATCCAACTCATCTGCTACTGCACCGCATGATAAGATAACAGCAACTATCAGTGTTAAATATTTCATAACATCCTCCTGAGAGTTGCTAGCCGCAACTCTCAGCTTTTATGTTACTGCCCAGAAAGAATTGCATTAGTACTTACACTTTGCTGAACCAAAGCATTATTACCGGCATTCTGACCTGCAATATTGATACCAGAGGCACTCGCAAAGGCGTTTGACATATCGTTTGACTGAGTAACTTTCAATTCACTTACCGAAGCTTGCCCATGGCCGTGATTTTTACCATAGCTATGGCCACCATATTTTCCATCACTACCGCCACCATAGGTCACTTGGCTGTGAGTCACTTCACCCTCAAGCTCAGATTCTGCAACAAATTCATTGTGCTCCATTGTAGATGTAGAGGTCTCGCTATAAGTATGCTCACTGTTGTCTGTAGCACTAAAAGAATTATAACTATCCTCTATCTCTTTCTCAATGTCGCTATTATTCATATCAGTCATGATGAGTGTGTCATCATCACTTTTGTAGCTGTCGGTAACTTCAAGGCTGTCATTAAAGCTATCAGTCGCCGAGTAGTCTAGCTTATGATTAGCAACGTCATCGATAACAATACTGGTATTGTCCACATTTTTGTTAGTTTCAGTTTCAGAGCCACCACCCCAGCCCCCTCCCCAATGCCCATCGCTAGCTAATGCGATTGGCGAACTAACAACAACTGCTACGAATAGTGCAATATTTGATTTACGCATGATTTAACTCCAACTATGTTGTACTGCTATTTTTATAATAACTCGCAGTTGTCCACGAGGTAATTTAATGATAGTTTTAGTCAAAATTTAAATTGTATTATTTTTAATAAATCAATTTTTATTTACATCTAAAAAATAACTTTTAATTCTATTTTTTTATATTGATTAACCTTTGATTAAATATAATATTTTTCCCCATGATGAAACCATTATTAATAATGAGACAGTTTCATTAAACTCTCAGTAATAAGACAATTATTTGAGACGAATAGTTAACAACCTGACTATTCTTCGGCTACTCTTTTTTTATTGGTCAAGTACCTGTTGCATACTGTCTGGACCGATTACGGGACGCATCTTTGAAAAATGCAAAAAGTGAGGGAATCGTGAGTATTTTAAAAAATAAAAGTCTGATTGCGCTTCTTACTATCTGTTCAGGTATTGCGGTGGCAGCAGAGTCACCAGCGACCCAAGAAACTGAAAAAACGAAGCGAGTACAAACTGTTGCTGATATCTTCGAGCAACCTGGCGTACTAACACCGAGAGGATCATTTGTTCTTGATACCTCCTTGTCTTACACCCAGAACTCCTCTAATAGTGTTTCAGTTGTTGGCTATACGGTTCTGCCTTCGCTTATTGTGGGTTTAATTGAAGCCAGTGACATTGATCGAACCACAATGACCTTTGGTCTTACTGGCCGTTATGGTATTACCAACCGTTTTGAAGTTGAAGCACGTATACCTTGGGTATACCGAACAGATTCAACATCAAAGCGACGGATCAACTCAGGCAGCAGTGAAAATCAGTTAATTGATGTTGATGGTAGTGGCTTGGGTGATATCGAAGCTGCTTTCAAATACCAATTTAATATGGATTCGTCACCCTACTGGGTGGGTAGCTTACGCTTCAAAAGTACCACGGGCGATTCACCATACGATGTACCGGTAAACAATGTTGGCGATTTCAAAGATCTGCCAACCGGATCCGGATTTCCCAGTATTGAACCTGGGATCACTATGATCATGCCTATCGATCCGGCTGTAATTTACATGAACCTGGGCTATATCTGGAATATCAAGGATGATGTCAGCGTTGACCTCGATATAGAAACGGAAGATGGTCCAGAAAACATTCGTGTCGATACCATAGATCTTGGTGATACCATCTCGTTTAGTGCCGGTATGGGGTTTGCCGTTAATCCGAAATTTTCATTCAGTATTGGTCTCAACCATAAGACAATCCTTAAATCAAAAGTAAACGGAGCAACATCATCAGACGCCAAGTTATTGCAGCTAGATTCCCTTTCTTTTGGTGCGAACTATGCGCTTAACAGAAATACTACAATTAATGTCGGCGCGTCTGCGGGTCTTACGGCTGATGCACCGGATTTCCAGTTGACAGTCAGGGTGCCATATACACTTAAGCCCTAATGCTTTCAGAGCCGAATCAACGGTTAGACATACGTCAAAATAAACCATGATAGAAACGACCACCAATGACAACAAAAAGCCCCTTGCTTCTACAGCTTTGGGGCTTTACTTTATGTCACACAGTAAAAGACTCAAGCCTCATTTTGTTCTATCCTATGGCTCTTAAGTAAAAGCTGTAGCAGGAACACAAATCATGTCCACCCCTTTAGAGCCAGCGATGATTGAAACTATTCAACGCTATGATGCCGAAAAACGTTTCAAGTACTTGGTTAAAGAAGTCGTCACCAACCGCCAAATATGGATCCTGATTGATGAGCACGGCTGCGTCATGCTGAACACTGATGACGAAGATTGTGTGCCAGTTTGGCCCAATAAAGAGTTTGCAGATGCATGGGCAACAGGTGAATGGGACTCGTGTAAAGCTGAAGCGGTTTCCCTCAATAAATGGCATAGTCGCTGGACCCATGGTCTTGAAGACGATGGTCTTGCCATCGTGATCTTTCCAAACCAGGATGAAGACGGCTTAGTGGTATACCCTGATGAACTTGACTATGAACTGAAGCAGCAAGCGAAAAAAGGGAAATAATACCGGTTAGCCAATTAGTTAGCAGAGAAGAGTCTACACAGATAATCCCTTGGGGATTGAATACCAGGCTATACTCGTGACCAACATTTTATGGCAATAAAAGGGCTCAATCTGGCCCTTTTTTATTTCTTTAGTGCAACGTTATGCTTATTTACTCACAATGCACTATTATTTTCTTTTAATCGTTAAAATAGACAATAGAAACGGGGGGCGTAATGCCATGGATGCGCTATTCAGTACTCTAAAGAACACACCAGAATCAGTTGGCTTTGATACGGTGATCAACACCATTAACGATCATTATGACTACCGGCCAACCGCCTTTAGCAATGGGTTAGGCAATGAGACACTCGCTAACCCTGCAGGAACGAATGAAGGATCATGCCGTATTTTTGCTTTTGCTAAACGCCATAAACTATCTGAAGCAGAAACCCTCGCTTGCTTTGGCAAATTTTATCGAATAGATGTACTGCAAAACCCTAGTAACGATGATCATCTGAACATCCGTAACTTCATGAAATACGGATGGCTGGGTATTCGCTTTGCGGGAGATGCTCTTTTAGAAAAAAAGCGGCGTTAACCGTATAATAAAGCCAATAGGGGCCGACAACCCCTTTCTATCGTTTTTACAACGTTTTTTTACAATGGCTACATTCTGTTGGTGGCTTCATGAAGAATGGTGAACGGCTTGCTTTTCCACATGAATCACAAAATTTAGTCGAACGTATCGTCAACCAAGTCAAAGGCAGCAGCAACGTAACCAGGCCAATCATCATAACTAGCGGTGGTTGCATATAGATGATAAATCCTGCAATGACCGTATTGCTGAATATCGTATAGCCCGGCCATAACTTACGTTTACGTTGAACATCTGAGCCACGCTGAAAAAGCATTACACTACCAGCAGAAATCCCCAGCCAGATCACCATTAATACAATCAATAGATCTTGTTGCAAAATCTTACTCACACTTCAATTAACTCAACGTCAATGATTATACCCCAGGCAATTGAGATTACCATTTGTTACACAATGCTCACTCAAAGAGAGCCAGAGAATGTTAGATTGAGAGCCTAATCACAACCTCAATAATCTAGTACCCGGTTTTATGTGTTCACCCATTGAAAATACCCCTGAAGGACAGATATCTTAATTCAAAGGACATATCGCTTGTCCGATTCGATACAGCCTCTTTAGTATGTATCGCTAAGAATGGTTAAAATGGAGCTTAAATGATTGTAAAATCAGCACTTCGCACCTGTTTCGTTCTTTTGTGTGTATTAAGTCGTAATCCTGCTGCCGCTGCCAGCTTACCCGCTGACACCGACTCTGATTACGAAATTATCTCTTCTAGCCAAAGTTCAAAGAAATCTTTTCAACGTTCTCTCAGTGGCCTTTATTCCATTCCGAGCTGGAGACAAAGTCAGATCACTCAGCCCCACGATGACTTTGATTCGCTATACCAACAAGCACATCAGGCACAGACTGAGCTTGAACAGTTAATACAGCAAATCTCACTCTCTACCGATACACAGAGCCAACTCCCGGGTATAAAATCACTCACCAGGGCCAAATACAAAATATCGACAGAATTGGATGGTGAGGTAAATCGCCTTACTGATTTAGCACGAGGCTCACTGATCGCCAGTGATATAGGCAGCCTAGTTCAGGCGTTTGAATTACTCAGTAAAAAAGTGACTATTGTTGAAGTAAGAAACCGTTTCAAGCAGCCAGCTACATCCGGTTATCGCGACTTAAAAATGCTGGTACGCCTTCCTCAGACTCAACACGTCGCTGAAATCCAGCTTCACTTGCAAGCTATTTCAGATATAAAAAATGGCGTTGAACATAAAATTTATGAACAGCTCCAAACGATTGAACGCACAGCGTCTTCTCAGAACAGGGAATTGAACGAGCTGGAAGTCTCTCAGATAAATTCGTTACGTAATATATCTATTAACTTGTATCAGTCAGTCTGGCAGCAATACCTGAGACCTGAAACCATGGCGAGTTAATATCCGTTCAAAGGGCTATAACGTGGTCAGGTAAATCTGACCACCGATTACAATTTTGCCTAAAGCTTTAACACCCACCACAACTACCGCAGCGCCAGTCTTCAGCATTCGCAGCCAGGTAAAAAAGTCTGAAATGTTCTTCATCAATAGGAATGTCGTGTTCGACGAACATATCGGCCAGCCAATCGACATTTGCAACAATCCAGTCATCGTCTTTATCCCCCTCCGCATACAGAAGATCGTCAGGATCCATAAAATTATAAATGCCGTAAGTTCCCATGTCTTTTTCCAGACGCTCTTGAGGTATGCTAAGGCGACTTCCCTTGTACGACATCTCCCAGTGCCCGA
Source organism: Photobacterium sp. (assembly GCF_057456235.1). Lineage (NCBI taxonomy): Bacteria > Pseudomonadati > Pseudomonadota > Gammaproteobacteria > Vibrionales > Vibrionaceae > Photobacterium > Photobacterium sp. The sequence goes on from NZ_JBVCPH010000005.1 coordinate 163,076, forward strand.
GGCATAAGGTGTTGCCAACTGAGGTCCAACGTGCAACAAAAGGGTTTTTCATAACGAATATTCAGGGTTAGTAAATCACTGTCGCACATAATACCCCCTGCATTGCTATGGTCAATCGCCTAACACCAGCGCCTCACCTGAGTACAATATTGTTGATATTCATCACCGAAGAGTTCAGATAGCACCTCTTCTTCCGGTTCTATCTGAAAGTTATTCATATAAAAGACAAATAATGGAATCATCACCAGACTAGAGATGGCACCAAAATAGATAAATGCAGCGACAAGTAATACCGCTAAAGACAGATACATCGGATTTCGTGAAAAACGATAAATCCCTGTTGTCACCAAACGCGTCGCTTTGTGGGGCCGGTGAGGATCTACGGTGGTGCGCGCTTTAGCAAACGAGATGATACTAGCCAAACCTAACATGGCCCCAATCAAGCACAGTAAAAGTACAATAACCTGCTGACCTGCAAACGAAAAAGACCATAAAGGCCAATACGTCGCAAGAAAATACATCCCACTCAATGTTATCAGCAGGACGAGTGGCGGTGGCAATTTCAGATACATTCCTGACTCCTTTTAACGTACTCCGGTAGAATATCAGAAGATCATCGATTTGAGATACTAATAGTAGGAGTCAGGTATTTCACTGGATATACAATCGATAGATAAAATAATGATTATTATCGACAGGAGCGATGATGCCATTGATAAAACACCCTAAATGACACGACATAGTATGATTATATTGCCACACCAGTGTAAGACTTATAGAATCAGTTCGCGCTTTTCTTTGTTAGTTTCGAGATTTTCATAATGCCAGAATTTAAATACCTCCAAGGCTATCCTGTACATTTAACCGAGCAGGTAAAAAAGCTGATCGATGATCAGAAATTGGCGTCGTTCTTGCTGAACAAATATCCCGACACACACAATGTCAAAACGGAAAAGGCGTTATATGATTTTGTTATTGATATAAAAAATAAATATCTAAAGAAGTCAGCCCCAATCAGTAAAGTGAATTACGATAATAAAATCAATGTCATTCATCACGCTTTGGGCCTGCATACTTTTGTCTCCCGGATTCAAGGCGGGAAGTTAAAAGCTAAGCATGAGATCCGTGTTGCCAGCGTCTTTAAAAATGCTCCTCTTCCCTTTTTGCGTATGATTGCAGTTCATGAACTTGCCCACTTGAGAGAAAAGGAACATAACAAAGCTTTTTATCAACTCTGCCGCCACATGGAACCTAACTATCACCAGCTTGAATTCGATATGCGGTTATACCTGACCCAACTTGACATGATTGGCTCAATTTATTCATAAACAGGCTTTTGGCCAAACGCCTTCAAGATACATGAGGCGTTTCACCTTGAAGTCGTTTGGACAGATCCAATTCATGCGTTTTTTGTTTTAAAAAATCGCATGAAGGTCTAACAAGCGGCGGTGTTTTAGCCTATAATAACTGGTTAATAAAATAATTAGGTGTTTACATGAAAGTTTGTGCAGTTGAGCTAAGAAGCAACGAGGCAATTATTTGCCTTCTGTCTCTACAAAATGGTCTGTTTGATATTCCTCAGTGCCGTACTCAGAAGTTCATCATGCAAGATTCTCTCGATAATCAACAAATGAGAGATTTCCAATTCGCATTCAAAAAACTGTTGGATGATTACAAGGTTGATCGCGTCGTGATCCGAACTCGCGAAACCCGCGGTAAATTTGCCGGCAGTGCAACTGGCTTCAAATTAGAAGCGGCGATCCAGCTGATAGAAGGCTTAGAAGTAGACTTCATCAGCAGCGCTGAAATAAAACAAAAACTGAAGCGTAATCCTTTGGCGATTGACTTCCGCAGTACTGGACTACGTCAGTTCCAGGAAGCGGCGTTTACGACCGGTTATGCTTACATGGGCAAGTAATACCAACCGGGATAAGTATCTGGTCAATAGTCATATACTTTTCCAGATTGGTATAAGCTGGCTTGAGTTAGCAAAAAGGGTAAAGCCAGCGCTTTACCCTTTTTCAATTTGAACTCGCAGAGCTCACTCTGAATCCTGCATCTTGAGGTCACTTGGGTATATGGCTTATTTCGACTCAACAGCCTGCACGATACATAGTTCGCTGAGTTTGTCGTATTCCACCTGCATGGTATCGACGAAATGTTCTGAACTGATGAAATCCACAATAGGCTCCCCTAATACAACATCGCAATTAAACGGGACGAACATGGCGGTCCCTTTAGGTAATGAGCGCCCGAGTCCGCGCATAACTAAAGGCACCACTGGACAACCGTTATAGTTCTTTACTAAATGATAAATTCCTTTCTTTAAACCGCTCATTACTTCTGGCTCACCTCGGCTTCCTTCTGGGAAGATGATCAGGATATCCCCCTGATTGAGTGCGTGATGGCATTCGTCAAAAATGGCAGCACGCTCACTTTTAGAGGGGGCGCGACGAATAGGGATAATGCCGATGACGTTGAGTGATAACCAAGACACAATGGGATTCGCCAAAAAGTAATCCGCAGCCGCAACAGGACGTACACGATGCACCAAACTAATTGGAAATAGCGCCAACAACACCAGCGTATCGAGGTGGCTATTATGGTTGGCAGCCACAATGACAGGCCCTTTGGTTGGCAAGTTTTGCCGCTCAATAATATTCAACCCTAAACCAATATAGACAAGTGGCTTTACAATCAGCAGTATAAATAACACTTTTAGTATTTTAGCCATAAATCCTCAGTAGTAGAGATAATAGATATAGTGGAAGAACAAAGGAGCAGTAAACATTAAGCTGTCAATACGATCCAATATCCCGCCATGGCCGGGAATAAACTGGCTGGTATCTTTTATCTGCAAATCGCGTTTTACAGAAGAGATAACCAAATCACCGATAAACCCACTAAACGCAATGATCATTCCTGCGAGCAGCCCCTGAAAAGAAGTTAAAGGTGTCAGATAAGGGGCTATAAAATAAGAAACACCAATCACAGTAAAACTGCCACCAACAAAGCCTTCCCAAGTTTTGTTCGGGCTGACTTTTGGCACAATTTTATGCTTGCCGAATGATTTACCCCATACGTACTGACAGACATCATTAAACTGGGTAAACACGAGGAGGAACAACAGCATCCCCATTGAACTTGCCTCTGGGTTTTGGCTTGGCAGCACCAGCAAGTAAGCCATGTGGCTGATACAGAATACCGTCAGCATGAGTGCCCAATGGATAACACCAACAGAACGGATAAATCCTTTGGTTTCTCCAATTAAAACGGCCACCATCGGTAAATAGAGGAACATGTAAACTGGAATGAAGATAATGAACATTCCGTACCAGCCAATCGACAGCCAGTAATACTGAAAAGGAATAGAAAGGTAAGCCCAGAAGATCACTCGTCGATCAGCCATGCGTGTCGGAACAATTGAAAGAAATTCTTTCAGAGCCATAAAACTGAGGAAACCGACAAAGAAAAGCGTGTATTGTAGTGGCAGATAAAGCACAACAAAGACAATACCGATCATCCACCACCACGAGCGAATACGCAGTTTTAACTCGAGATAATCTCGGTCACGATGTTTTCGAGATAGCCATAAGTAAACTAAAGTAGCAACAATAAGAACGGCGATAATTGCCGCCATCATCTGTAGTGAGTGTGGGGGGATCTTATTCATTTCCGTCCCTTACCTCATTGCCGAGTTCTTGCGTATTTTTGAACTGATAGATTGAAGCTAATCGACACCAAGTAGTGAAAATACTGCCAACCAACATGATCAATAAAGCCATATCCATACTGTAATCAAAAACCGCAGGTAATAACTCAAAACTTCGATGGATAAAAAGAAAAACAAAAGTAAATGTCAGCAATGCCATTCGGTGCTGCTTGGCCATTGGGCCTCGGAAGTCAGCAGGACACCCCATACTCACACCTAATACTCTCACATACGCAGTTAAGACAGCAATCAGCGCACAGCTCCATGCTAAAGACATTCCAAATACTGACTGTGTAGCAAAACCTCCTGCTACAATGAATAAAGGATCTGCAATGCGATCAGGCACATCATTAAACAGTTCACCTGCGGGTGTTTTCTTACCACCTTCGACGGCCACCATGCCATCAAACAAGTTACACAGCAGACGCATTTGAATGCACAGTGCAGCAATCAGAAGAAAAACGTTAAAGTAAAAAAAGTGGTAACTGAGCATTGCTCCAATGCCCATAAGAGCAAACGCCATACTCATCAGAGAAATTTGATTAGGAGTGATGTTCTTCTGACTTAACCAAATTGCGATACATCTGGTTATAATAACATCACGAACGGCAAGTGGTCGGCGATTCGCTTCACCTAACGGGTCATTATCCATATAGCCTCACTGACAAGATCATTAATGCAAACAGTTGAATATAGTCGCTGGCAATTATAACCAACATTTTTTTCAGTACGAAATAAAAAGGATGAAGATCAGATATATTGATCCAACTTTTTCAAAACAGAGAAGAGCAATAGAGACTTGTACGCTTTATGATCGGTTGAAAAGTAAGCGAGTGTTCCCATCCACCTCGCTATTGAACGGTCGTATTGCTATAAGGCAAGAGATCACTGACATCACAACCTTGTTCTCGCTGTGGTAGTTCTGTCAGTACATGACGCAGATAAGTATACGGTTTCCCCTCATTGGCACGGCAGGTGAGCATGATACTTAACAAGGTCGCACTCGCATCAGCACCACTTTGTGTATCGGCGAACAGCCATGCCTCCAGCCCGGTCGCAACAGGACGGATTTCCCGTTCGACACGGTTGTTATCTATCGGATAGTCGCCATCCTCAACGTACCTTTCCAAGTAGACCCACTGTTTGAGCGCATAACTGACCGCTTTCCCCATTGGGCTTTGAGGTAGCAGTTTTGCGGCAGCTTTATCCAACCAGTCGCGGAAGGATTCGAGTATCGGAATATGGGGAGAAATGGGCGCTTACGTTACAAAAACCGCCAGATAACAGAAAGCCCGCAGCGATAAACTGCGGGCTCTTATTTAAACTAATAATCACACACGTTTTAATGGCCTGATAATACTTTCCAAGCCTTCGATTTTGAACTCTAATGCCAACGCCATCAGCGTTCCCAGCTCTCCATCTGGAAAACCCTGTTTTCGAAACCACAGCAAATACTCTTCTGGCAAATCGATTAATACCCGACCACTGTATTTACCAAACGGCATTTTTACATTCGCAAGCTTTACCAAATGTTCTTTTTCAAACATCGCTTAAGCAATCCTTATAACCTAGCACCGGACTTATAAAATCAGTGTAACACGCTCTTCGATTTCAACAATCATGGCAGCAGGTTAACTCTCTTGAGCTAACCATGACTGGCGAACCAGAAGCTGATCATTTTGCACTAACGCACCAGTATAGACATCGCCCGCTTTCACTCTGCCCACACCTTTTGGTGTGCCTGTCATGACAATATCGCCATCTTCTAACTGTATAAAGGTCTGTATCTCGGCGAGGATCTCATCCGGTTGATACAGCATTAAGGTCGTGTCACCCTGCTGTACCAATCTGTCGTTAATATACAGAGTCAATCCCAATGGCTGCGCATTTTCTGGCAGCAGCACAAACTCACTAAATACCGCAGAACCATTAAAAGCCTTGCTGCGCTCCCAAGGTAAAGATTTCGCCTTTAAGGCACTCTGCACAGCACGCTTAGTCAAATCGAAACCAAAACCGGCAGCCACAAATTTACCGCCTTGATAAAGATAAGCAATTTCGCCTTCATAGTGCAATTTATCATTGCCATGAAAAGCGGTAAGACTTGCTGTAATCGCAGAGTTCGGTTTAATGAATAACACCATGTGTTCAGGTATCTCGTTACCTAACTCATGAATATGTTCGACATAGTTACGGCCTACACAGACGATTTTACTGGGTGATAATAAACGGTCATTAAAGCGCACATGGTTCATATTTATTCCTTTAAATACACGTTAAACAGCACATGAGACTAATTCACGGATCAGGGTGGTGTTGTCATTCTTTCTTTGTGTTCTGCACAAACGTGAGACGAACATTAACGGGAACACTCGTCGCGATAGAGTTTAAATTCGCGATATTCTGAAGCGCCTCCACCCCTTTATCCAACGCGAAGTTCTTGCTGTCAATCACGACAGGCTTGATGGTGTTAACCAAAATCCCGCCATTCTCTAATCCCACCACTTGCAAATTGGCGACTAAAAGCTGCTTCTTGCCATGAAGGTCCAGATCGACTTCAGCTTCGAGAGACATAGTTTGACCCGGTTTTAGAGCCACCAACGCCGCTTTATCAACTTGCGCCATCAGTGTGGCGACTGGAAACAACTCTGTTTCAAATAGCATCTTGTTCATGCGTTCATCCCGAACAGGGATCAGTGTATCAACGCTGGTAAGATCAATCGAAACAATTACATCACCACGCTCAGAGACCGATCCGCTTAACTCTCTGAATTGATGAATTTCTGTCACCGCCGCATTTTTTACCGATAAGAAATTGACATTCGACTGCGCATTATCCAACATCCAGTCAGCAAACACTGTGGCGGGTAGCCCTGCTAATAAAGCACAGCCAGTGATCAATACATGGTGTAGTCTCATCAAGAATGTTCCTATTTTTGGGTTTCTGATTCAATCAATATAGGTGAATTACTTGTTATTTTTTTATTATTATTGAGCCACCATAGGAATTAGATAATGATTAATAACGAAACAAAAGCGACAGCGATAAAAAAACCTGCTTTCGCAGGTTTTTTTAATCATCACTATTATCAACAAACGTTTTTATTAACTCGCTTGTTTTAACGCGAGCGACGGCAGAAGTTCTTCTGCAATCAATTTAAGCAAAAATGTTTCACGCTCAATCGACATACCTTTCTTTTCACTGTTCGCCATAGTGTCTTCATTATGTGCAATCGCATCATAGATATTCATCCAGACAGGCTTCATGCCGTTTTTGATTTCGTAATCTTCAAGCCGCGTTTCACCTAACTCAGCATCGACCGTACACACAAAACAGTAAGACTCCATATGAACGATATCGTGCTCGGGCTTATACCAGGGACGATATTCTTCATATAAACCAAATTCTTTAATGTCTCGTATATTTTGCGCCCCCGTTTCTTCCTGAAGTTCACGGATCAGACCCGCTTCAGCATCTTCACCATCATCTATCCCACCACCGGGCAGGGTATAGTCATGGTAGCGTGCGGTGTATAGCATCAAAATGTCTTCACCATTCAAGATAATGCCACGGGCAGCCTTACGGTGGAAAATACGAGCATCCAGGTTTTCGATATCAGGATGCACTGAAGAGTTTAATAATCGCATGGCTCAGTTCGTCTACGTCAGTTTAGGAGCATGAAAGGTCGGCTATTCTAACGTAAGTTGGCCTGTTTTCATAAATCCTCTTTTTGGAGCCTGTTTATCTTTCAACCGTTTTGCAATGTGGGGAGATAAACAGGCCTAACCATTACAGATTAAAAATCACCAATCGAGTAACCGCTGGAAGAAGCGTTCGACATTATTTACACAGCTGGGTTTTAAGCGGCCGCTGGGATCCCAGGCGGGCAATGTAGTTTGACCGAGGCAACTTTGAGAGAAACTGCCACTCTGAGATTGTCGATAAGAAAAATCAGTGACCTTTGCGGGCCGGCGCAGTACTAACGCTTCAGGATCACGACGCTGAATATAATCAGCATATAAACGCAATGCGCCAGAAGACCCGGTTAAGTTGACACTTTTATTATCATCCCGGCCCATCCAGACCGTCACGACCTCACGACCATCCACACCGACATACCAACTATCTCGGCCATTATCCGACGTGCCCGTTTTTCCAGCCAAATGCGACGATGCGAACTGGGTATTCAGGTAACGTCCGGTGCCTAAACTCACCACTTTTTGCATACCGTACATGGTCAGCCAGGCAGCTTGTTCAGATACGGCAGGTGAAGATTTCGGCCAGTTCTGATAAAGCACATTACCTTCACTATCGGTAACTGCCGTTAATGCGGTCAGGTTGGCTTTATGGCCGCCACTGGCAATGGTCTGGTACATCTGAGTCACTTCCAGCGGCGTTAAGGTAAACGCGCCCAGTAACATTGATGGCAGCTTAGGGACTTCTTTACGATCGACTCCGAGCTTTTCCATCGTGTCGATAACATTGTCTATACCAACCGCCATGCCTAAGTTGACCGTCGGAATATTGTACGACTTCGCCAGTGCCATAAACAACGGCACTTCACCGTGATATTGCCGGTCATAATTGCGCGGTGACCAGTCCTCTCCTTTCGCCCCCTTCAAGGTCAGCGGACGGTCTTGGAGCGTGGTCGCCAGTGAAAAACGCTCAGGCTGCTCAAGTGCGGCAAGATAGATCGCGGGCTTAACAATAGAGCCTATTGGTCGTTTTGCATCAATCGCCCGGTTGAAACCGGCATAACCGGGACGACTTCCCCCGACCATCGCTCGAATTTCACCAGATCGTCTATCTGCAATCACCATTGCCGTTTCCAGCTCTTTTCCGGCCTGTTTTTCAAGCTTAGGAATTGCATTTCGTACCGCTTGCTCTGCTTTTTCTTGCGAAAGCGGATCTAACGACGTGAATAAACGCAGCCCTTTTCCTGGCTGGTAGTTATCGCCGACATTTTCTTCAAGTTCGTGCTTAAGCTGTTCAAAATAGGCGGGCTGTCGATTTGCCAACCGACCTTTATCTTGCACCCCAATGGAGCGCTTAATGGCGATGTCATACTCGTCTTGTTCTAACTGACCATTATCAAACATCATTTTCAGCACTAAATCACGGCGCTGTTTTGCACGTTCAGGGTAACGCCACGGATTATAATACGACGGCCCTTTTACCAACCCGACCAACAAGGCCTGCTGATCGATACGTAACTCAGAAAGCGGACGCCCAAAATAGAACCGCGCCCCCAATGCAAAACCATGGACCGCATCAGCACCACTTTGTGCCAGATACACCTGGTTAAGATAGGCATCGAGGATCTGATCTTTGTCATAGCGATAATCAATGATCAGCGCCATATACGCTTCGCGGAATTTACGCCATAAACTGCGCTCGCTGCTCAAAAACAGGTTCTTTGCCAGCTGCTGAGTCAGGGTACTTCCCCCCTGAACCGTGCGGCCTGCTTTCAAGTTCGCCAAAAATGCACGGCCAATGGCAACCGGAGAGACGCCATCATGCTGATAAAAATTTCGATCTTCCGTTGCGATCAATGCATCAATCAAAGGCTCCGGCATTTCATCTTTCGGCAAGTAAATACGTTGCTCTTCAGCTCGGGCTTCCAACATGCCTAACATTTTCGGTTCAATACGCAAAAAGCCTAATTCTCGCTGCGTCTTTGCCTCATAAATACGTTTCACCGCCGAGTAATCAAACTCCACAACCACATGACGCTGATCTTCGCTGCCTTCTTTAAACTCAAACGGACGGCGGATAAACTCAACGTTCAGTCGTCCGGTTGAATATTCGCCACTTCGACGCGGCGCATTAACCTTCTGGTACTTCAGCACCTCCAGCTCATTCACCAAATCTTCATATCGGATTGGCGTACCGGGCTGAAGAGTCAGTTCGCGGGCATACACGATGGATGGCAGTTGCCACAACTGCCCTTCAAACTTCTCCGTCACTGTCTGGTTAAGTGAAAACCCCATCCATACCATACTGATTGAGGTAAACATAACGGCGCCAATACCGCCCAATTTCAGCCACTTTCGTTTACTTGGTGGCTGGCGTGCTGCGCCTTGCTTTAATACCGGATCAGGCTTTAATTCTGACTCCGGCTTGTGATCGGATTCAGGCTGTTTTTGCTTGTCTGATGTCGTCATAGGGATCTGTACTAACTCCACTCAGAGCATTCTGAGTGTTAATAAATGGTTCACACCACCCAATAAGGTTGATCAGGCTGTGAGATCTGTTTTGGGCAGGATAGAGAAACAGCCATCACAGCGTGTCATGCCTCTGTCAAAGTCTGAGCAATAGTTGCGACCGAGAGAAAAATCCCTCAAAATACGCGCCCGTTGATCCAACTGCTGAGAATAACTATGGAACGCGATTATAAATTTGACTGCCTGGTGACCATGCCACGCCATGAACTGGAAGAGTTCAGTCTCCGAGTTATCAGCCGTATGGTGCCGGAAGATGTGATGCAAGAGCTATTCACCTTCGATCAGGAAGAGATCGATAGCGACGACCGGATGAAGTCAGCGCAGTTCGATGCCATGTTACGCATGACGGCCATTGCATTAGGTGAAGTCAAAGGTGCCTTTTCAGAATCAGAGAATGCAAAGCAAAATGCTGATCGCATGATCCGACTGATCCTATGGCATTTCTATGCCCTGTCTTTCAATCTGGAAGAAGCCGTTTCACTGGAAGAACACTGTGAGCAGGTTGAGTCACTGCTTGATACCGCCCCGGATAATGCTTTTGGCTGGGTCAAAATACTGACCGAGTTACTGCACAACTATGCTGAAATTCACGATCAGAATATTAATAAAAAGAATAAGCTGAACGCATAAAACAGATATACCCTCGCGACTAAAATAACAAAGAAGCCGCTTAATGCGGCTTCACTGTTACTGTAAGTCTCTAATTAAAACAGCAATAAGAAGAGTCGTTACCCTCTTGAAATTGAAGCCTGATGCTGTGTAATAAGATCGTTCATTGAAATATTCGCTCTCTGTTCCGCAAAATCAAATGTATCTTCACGCCTCATCGGTTCAATCACCTCATAGTAACATTTGAGTTTTGGTTCAGTGCCAGAAGGGCGAACAATCACACGGGAACCATCCTCTAAACGGTAGATCAACACATCACTGGCAGGTAAATCAATGGCTTCAGTTTTACCATCAGCATAGATTTTAAGTGATGACTTTAAGTCATCTGTAACCACTACGCGCCGACCTGCAATATCAACCGGTGGATTAATACGTAATGTTTCACCGATTGCCGGCGCACTGGGATCCAGCGCGATACTCTTTTGCGCATTCAGGTATAAGCCGTGTTCTCGGTAAATAGCTTCCAGCTGATCCCACACCGTTTTTCCATTTGCGGCGAGCTCTGCCGTTAGCTGGGCAAACGCGACCAATGCCGATAAACCATCTTTATCCCACACTTCGCTGCCAACGGTATAGCCGAGTGCTTCTTCGTAAGCAAACAGGAATCGACTCTCTTCGGTCTGGCGCTGCATTGCGATATTTGTCAGCCATTTAAACCCTGTCAACGTCTGAAAATAATTGGCCCCGGCAGATTTGGCTATTTGTTCTAATAAACTGGAAGAAACAATTGTTGATCCGACCAGGTTCTGACCGGCTTCGGCGTGATTAAGCAAGTAATATCCCAGCAAAACACCAACCTGATCGCCTGTCAGCATCTGATATTCGCCATCTTCTTTACGCACCGCGACAGCAAAGCGATCAGCATCAGGATCGTTTGCACAAGCCAGTGTCGCATTATGCTGTTTGGCTTCTGCAATCACCATGTCCATCGCCCCCGCCTCTTCCGGATTCGGGAAGTTGACAGTAGGAAAAGTACCATCCGGTTCACGCTGAGCGGCGACACTATATACCTGATTAAAACCGGCATCTTTCAGCAAGCTTTCTGCCATCTCCGCCCCAACCCCATGCATAGCGGTGTACGCCAGGCTGATCCCATCAGGCTGGGTATGATTTGAAAGCAGTACATTCGTATTCATGGTGTGGCGGTAGGCCTGATAAAAATCATCATCAAGCCACACTAACAGGCCTTGCTGCTGAGCCTGTTCCAGATCCATCAGGTGAAGGTTTTGCTTCGCCGCTTTATCGATTTCAGCCGCAATACCTGAATCATGTGGCGGAATAATTTGCGCGCCATTGCCCCAGTACACCTTAAAACCATTATAAGCAGGCGGATTATGGCTCGCAGTTACCACTACACCTGCCGCCGTATCTATATGAGTCACGCCATAAGCCACTAGCGGTGTCGGGGATACCTTAACCGTCAGGTACACTTTGATCCCCTGCCCTGTCAGAGCCGCAGCCGTATCATGGGCAAACTGTTTTGAGTCCGGCCGTCCGTCATACCCGATCACAACCCCCCGAAATGCGGCATCTTTTTCAGTCGCGAGCAAATACTGGCCGAGGCCCGTTGCCGTCTCTTGAATCACCAGTCGGTTCATCCGGTTCGGGCCTGCCCCCACCAGACCACGCAATCCTGCCGTCCCAAATTCCAAACGGCTAGCAAACCGGGCAGATAATTCCTCTTCCTTATTCGAATCAATGAGCTGCTGTAGTTCTTCACGTGTTTTAGGGTCAGGGTCTCGCGCTAACCAACGAGTAATTTCTGTCTTCATTATTAAAGTTCCTACAATGTTGTTTTCTCTCAATCCGCAGCAATAGCATTCAAACGCACTCGTGCGCTTGAGCTGTTCTTTCTGATGAAGCCCAATGGTGACGCTTTCACCAGATAAATGATTGGTATCATTGAAAACCAAAGCAATAAATCAAGTATAGAAGCTAAAGCAAAACACTCTGCACAAAGAGGGATAACACCACGTCATAGCGATTTATTTATCATAAATAACATTAATCAACCACAGAAAACAAAAAAAATAACCGATGTAATACATACGCTTAAAATAAAATGGCATTCCTGAATACGCATAAAAACAAATAAATACCACTATTTTATACCTTATACTAATCTTCAAATAACAACATTCTTCAATTGAATGTAAAAACAGCACGTGAATACCAAGCATGGTTAAGTTAAAGATGAATTTAACTGATTTTTGTACTGATGAAGAAGGCTTAACCACAGTGGAATACGCGATTGCAGGTTCATCAGTGACTTTTAGTCTCTTATTAGCCTTTACCTCGTTAGGTGCGGTCGTAAAAAACAGCATTGTCAGGCTTGCTAACCTGATTCCTTAACATGTCATTTAATACCACCGCCCGTCATTATTTTGACGCAAGAAAATACACATAAAATACGAATTTAAACAATAACTTGTAAAAAAAATAAAAATTTAAAACAAAAAATAGCTAGTACTTTTCTGATATTCAACTAGTTTTAAATTAGCAACACAGTAGCAACATACCACTTTAATTCGTTTTAAAGTGGTACACATAACGGACGACCTTGATATCCAAATCGGGAGTGACAAAGATGAATAACTTAAAGCAGTATTTAATTGAATTTTGCCGTGATGAAGAAGGCTTAACAACGGTGGAATATGCCATTGCCGGTGCATTAGTGGCCGTGGGTGTCGTTACCGCATTCAGCTTGTTAGGCGACGCAGTTGAAAACACCATTAATGATCTTACAGATGCAGCTAGTGGGACGGTGACTCCCTAATGGGAATGAAACAGTAAGGATGTATGAAACCTTGCCAGCTCAAAAAGGATTGATATGAGCCTAATGATCATAAGCATCATGATTTATGCAGCACTCTACGATCTCAGAGACTGCAAAATCCCCAATAAAGCGGTTATTGCAATAATTACGGTTGGATTAGTGCAATCAGCAATGACGACCATTGGGTTAGGCTCGATTCAATCCATTTCATTACCAGATGCCCTATTGGGACTGTTCGTAGGGCTTCTGATTTCTATCCTGCTTCATATAGTGGGCTTATTTGGTGCGGGGGATGCGAAACTACTGGCGGCATTAGGCGCCATTGTCGGGTATCCGAACATTATTTTGCTTATTGCCATGGCGGTCTTAACCGCTGGGAGTCTCGCTGTTTTACGACTGGCCTGTTACGGCGAACTTCTTAATATGCTCAAACGGTGGCGAGATGTTCTCATCTATCGCATCTACCAGCCGTCGCAACCAAACTCTGTGGCAGCCGGTGCAGTTCCGATGGGAGGAGCCATACTGCTAGCGACGATTTACTGTGAGTTTTATTTGTTTTAACGGATTATTTTACTATTTGTTATAGCAGAACTTTTTAATACCAATTAGAGGGGTTAGCATGATCAATTCAGCATCGTCAGTATTGCTCAATTCTGAAAAGTGCGCCCCTGATGCGCTAAGTGAGTTAGTACCAAAGCCGCGTACGCTTGAACAAACCGGTATTCCCGCTCGAATACTGGAAACGCTGCTGCTGAAACATTTATCGCAGGCTACGGATTTAGATGTACCGTCCTTATCTCAATCACTTGCCTTATCGGGTAACCTTGTTGATCTACTTCTGCAGAAACTGAAAGCAGAAGCACTGGTTGAAGTCCGATCCGATGGCAGATTTGACCGCGGAATGCGCTATGGTTTAACTCAAAAAGGCAGGCAATTTGCGCAACAAGAACTCCAGCGCGATGGCTATCTTGGCCCGGTACCGATTCCGCTTGAACTATACAAACAATTAGTCGTACGCCAGTCGTCAAAACGTGAAGCGGTCACCCCCGATTCACTGACAGCAGGGCTTAATGATCTGATTTTAAACGACAAGCTTGTTGCTCAACTTGGGCCGGCGTTAAATTCTGGACGAGCGATTTTTATTTACGGTCTTCCGGGAACAGGTAAGACGTATGTTTCTCGCCGCCTGGTCAGACTATTTAAATCGAATGTACTCATTCCTTATGCTGTTTGTATTGGCCACCAGGTACTGCAAGTATTTGACCCAATTATTCATGAAATGGTCAAGCCACCTGTTAATCAAAGCATAAAAAAAGAAGGCTTGAACACCAAAAGCTTGCGTCTCGATGACGGCCATGACGACAGATTAGTGCTTTGTAAAAGACCCGAAGTCGTTGTGGGTGGTGAACTCACAGCAGAAATGCTCGAAGTATCGATGGATCCCACCTACAAAATTAATCGAGCCCCTCTGCAAATGAAAGCCAATAACGGCATTTTGTTAATTGATGACTTAGGCCGCCAGAAAATATCTATCGATGCGATTCTAAACCGTTGGATTGTACCTCTGGAGGAGCGAATCGATTACCTTTCAATGGCATCAGGTGAACACTTCGATATTCCTTTTGAGCAGGTACTTGTTTTTTCATCAAACATTCATCCAAGCCGACTCGCTGACGACGCATTCTTGCGGCGTATTGGCTATAAAATTCAATTTGAGCCTATTTCACAGGCTGATTACTATTTCCTATGGCAGCAAGAGTGTAATAAACACGGTATTGCACTAGCTAAAGATAGTCTTATGCTCGTGGTCAATAAGTTACATATCGAACACAGTGTACCTTTCTTGCCATGTTATCCACGAGACTTGGTATTGATGTGCAGTAATCAAATCGATTTTTTCCAACTATCACCTCAAATAGACCAACAACTGATTGAAGGTGTCTGGAACAGTTATTTCGTCGACCAAGTCGACTCAGAATAACCATGAATGACCACAAGTAAAGCAGGAGAAACTCATGGCTAAAGGAAAAGTAATATTAATGTTATTTGTTTCCATTTTAATGGGAACCGGTGCATTACTGCTGGCCAATAACTGGCTACAACAAAAACAAGCCAATTTATCTGAGGAAAAACAAGCGGAGTATACACAACCAGTTCAGCCGACAATTAAGGAAGAACCCAAAGTTGCCCGAGTAATTGCTCAGATGGGCATACCTCTTGGCACTAAAATTGAGGCGAAACATTTACAAGTCGAACACTACCCTGCAGACCTTATGTCGACCAGCGGATACGAACAGATTGAACAAGTTATTGGTAAACTGGCCCGAAATGAAATGTTTCAAGGGGATATCATCCGTAAAGAGCGTTTAGTTGCCCCCGGAGAAGGAACAACCTTAGCAGCATTAATCGCACCGAAGATGCGTGCCGTTACTATTCGGGTTAACGACGTAATTGGGGTCGCTGGTTTCCTTTTACCTGGCGATTTCGTAGACGTTATTTATGCCCAAGAAAAAGTAAACAGAGCATCGACCGTTCTCAAAAAAATCAAAATACTGGCCGTAGATCAAACCGCACGCACCGATGAATCCAAACCGATTATCGTCCGGGCCGTTACACTGGAAGTCACGCCAAAACAAGTTGAAACCCTGATTACAGCAAAGTCAAAAGGGGAACTACAACTCGCTTTACGGAATCCGAATGACCCGGAAGAAAAACCTCAGCGAGTTTATCGCCGAACAACAGATGCCGTCACCGTAATAAAGGGAACTAAAACAAGTCGTGTCAATGTACGCATCTAAATACAGGGAGTTGATAACATGGATAATCCACTTATAAACAAGTTTGATTTCGGCCGGCTGATATCAATTCTTGTCCTATTGTTAGGGCTTGGCATTAGTTTCAATACGTTTGCGGCAAGAACGGAAAGTATTACCGTGCCACAAAATAAATCTCGTCTTGTCGAAATTCCTGGGCAAGCCAAGAAAATATCTGTCGGAAACCCAGAGGTCGCAGACATATTAATTCTGCGTTCCAACAAAATTTATGTATTAGGAAAAACACTGGGTACAACCAACGTGATTATCTGGGATTCGAAAGGGCGCCTTATTAGCGTGTTAGACGTCGAAGTCACCCATGACCTGAATGCTTTAAAAACGAAACTTTATGAGTTTATGCCGAGTGAGAAAGTCTCTGTATTTACCAGTCAAAACAAGTTGGTTCTCAGTGGTGAGGTAACAAGTGCCGCCAAAGTTGATACTGCTGTCGAGATTGCCCGTACTTTTTCAGGCGATAACGCAGGCATTATTAACCTGATGACCGTCGGCGGCTCACATCAAATAATGTTGGAAGTGACGGTTGCAGAAGTTCAGCGCTCCTTGGTACGCGAATTTGATTCAAATTTCGTCTTCGCTCGCAATAATAGTAACTGGACCTGGGGTGGAGTAAATGGCGGGGCAACTCTGCCTGTTGGTGGTGATACGAGTGTCGATGCAATTACGGGATTGCTGAATATTGAAGACAGCGGTCTGTTTGCCAGCTTTATGACCGGAAATACCATATTTGCCACCGCGCTTAATATTGCCAAGACCAATGGCCTGGCGAAGGTGCTGGCGGAGCCGACATTAACCGCACTCAGCGGTGAGCAAGCCGAGTTCTTATCAGGTGGTGAGTTCCCGGTACCGGTACCGGATGATGATGGTATCACCATTGAATATAAAGAGTTTGGTGTCGGTTTGAAATTCCTCCCGACAGTGATGTCTGCAGACAGCATTAACCTGGCGCTTAATATCGAAGTGAGCGAAATCTCAACGCAAAATGCACTTACTCTTACTCCCAGTGGAACAGGAACGCAATTTTTTGTTCCCGCACTAACCAAGCGAAGTGCCAAGACAACCGTTGAATTAGGCAATGGTCAGACAATCGGCATTGCAGGTTTACTGAGTGAAAATATTACCGATGTCGTCGAAAAACTACCCGGCCTTGGCGATCTGCCAGTGATTGGTCAACTGTTCCGTAGCCAGTCGTTTCGTAAAGGGGAAACCGAACTTGTTATTCTTGTCACCCCTCGATTAGCCAAGCCTGTCAGACAGCAAGATATCAGCTTACCAACAGACAGCTTTGTTGAGCCCAATGACTGGGAATACTACCTGCTAGGTCGCATGAGTGAACTGAAGCATAAAGATGTTTCAGCGGACAATCTCTCTCAGGACTCAGCTACCTCTACATACAACATTTCACCAGATGCCGGCTCTGAAGGCCAATTTGGTCATAGCTTATAGAGGGACTTTGAAAATGGATAAAACAATAATGCTCTTAGTTGTCAGCTCTTTGACTGTCACTGCCTGTGCTAACGACATGAAATTAGGAGATAGCCAAAATCAGCTAATTCGAATGCAAACGGTCGATCCGTTGGCTGAAAACAGAGTCCCTGAAAATTCGCCCCCTTTCAGTGGCGAAAAAGCAAGTAAGGCTATTCGCTCTAATCATAAGGGAGAAGAAGCCGAGAAAGTGAAAACAAAAGAGCTTCTTCCTGATTAACTATAACAATCAGCAGTAACTCAAAGTTTAGAGTTTAGAGGTGCAAAATGACTATGAAACAATGCATGACCTCATCATACCGTTCGCAAAAAGGTGTAGTGGCTGTTTTCGCCACTTTAGCAATGGCAGTGTTGATTGGTGCTGGTGCTCTGGCTCTTGATGTTGGCAACCTTATTTTATCAAAAGGTAAGCTACAAAATCTGGCCGATACAGCCGCACTCAGTGCGGCTAAATCCATCGATTTGGGTAGTGACCACGCTGCTGCTATCGCTGCCGGCAATCAGACCATTGCCGATAACCTTGCATTAAACGGTTTTAACGCTTTGACAGTTGATAGCACCAGTATCAGCTATGACTTTTCAGAAACATTACCCTTTAAT
The DNA here is from genome assembly GCF_057456235.1 of Photobacterium sp. Classification (NCBI taxonomy): domain Bacteria; kingdom Pseudomonadati; phylum Pseudomonadota; class Gammaproteobacteria; order Vibrionales; family Vibrionaceae; genus Photobacterium; species Photobacterium sp. The sequence continues at coordinate 181,371 of NZ_JBVCPH010000005.1, forward strand.
CCCGCCACCAGCACCGAGAACTCGCCCTATGTCAGGATACGTATAGAAAATGTTGATATCCCCGATTTTTTAGTCACCATCTTCAACATTGATATGAGCGTTCGTGCTTCCGCTGTTGCTGGGCCGAGCACAAAAGTGGCATCAACGTGTAACATTGTCCCACTGAGTATCTGCGAAGGAGACGAGGATCCAAGTACAATTTCAGGCTATAAAAAAGATTCGCTGCATGTTCTTAAGGCATCATCCTCACAGGATTCCAGCATAGGCGCAGGTAACTTTATGCCAATGGCACTACAAGATGCCTCTGGCAATCCCATTTCAGGTGCCAACTCCTATAAAGAGGCACTTGCAGGTAGTTTTGACGCCTGCCTGAGTGTTGTTGAAGATGAACCCATTACCAGCGAACCGGGCAACATGGTTGGGCCAACGGACGGTATAGACACCCGGTTTGGCTTTTATTCCGGAAGTATGAAAAAAGATCAGGAACTCTACCCTGCCGATAAAGTGACCGAGTACCGGGGGCCTGCTCAGGTTGAAACCGTACAAAAAACTGAGCCTGATCCTGAATATCCCGATGATCCTAACAAACGAATCCCGGTATTTAATGAAGATGGCACCCCGGTCAATATCTACAGACCAACTCTGACGCTGGATGATGTTTACAACTATGAAACGTATAACCAGACATACATGGATGAGGAATTTGCAGAAAATGATTATAAAACCTGCATCGGTGATTCAACCTGCCAGGCATCAGGGTATTATCGCCGTATAATCAGCGTACCAATTCTAAAATGTGACAAGATAACTAAGACTGGTGGCAGAATGGATATCCCTCTGAAAGGACTTGGGTGCTTCTTCCTGACACAGCCTTCAAGTGTCACCACTCACGTTGATAGCAATGGCGGTGAAAGTGGCAACTCATGGATCATCGGTCAATTTCTCGACAAATGCCCAGTCAACGCCAGCAAAGCAAGTAATATCCCCAGTGAAATAGGCCCTTATAAAATCCAGTTATATAAAGACCCGGATAGCGAGGACTCATGATGAAAGCAGCCAAAAGCATAAAAGGGTTAGCAATGGTTGAATTTACCATCATTCTTCCCATCCTGTTATTTCTCCTGCTCTCTATCCTGGAGTTGGGTCGTGCATTTTTTCTTTATACGGAATTAGAAAAGTTGAGCCGTGACAGTACCCGATATTTGATAAATACAATCGCTACGGGTTCATCAGGTAACTATCACTTAAATCAAATTGATATAGATAATGCCAAGAACTTAGCGGTCTACGGTAATATCAATGGCGGAGGAGACGCGCGGCTTCCATTCTTAAAAACCGAACAAGTCTCTGTTACTCTGAACGGCAGTCATGTGCAGGTTGAAATTATCTATCCATTTCAACCTGTACTTAACCAATTACCTAATTTCTTTTCTGGGGATGCCATTTCTTTAAATTTTAATATGACATCAAGCTACACCATGAGGATGTTGTTATGAACAGAGCAGCAAATAAAAGAAAACAACACGGGGTAACAATTGTTGAGTTTACTATTGTTGCATCACTGTTCTTTATCCTTATTTTTGCGATCATTGAATTTGGACGATTAATGTTTACCTGGCATACATTAAATGAAACCACTCGGCGTGCGGCACGAATAGCCAGTGTTTGTCAGGTATCAGCAACAGAACAAACCGATGTCATCACTTCTGCTTTCATCGATAGTGTGCCGCTACCCAATTTTACCGCCGCCAATATTGAACTCCGTTATCTTGGCGAAGACGGTACTCCAATTACAGGAGACCTCACAACTCCGGCTAAATTTAATGACATCAGTTTTATTGAAGCCAGGATTATCAACTATCAAATTAATCTCATCATTCCTTTAGCGACTTTTGATGTTGATTTTACTGCCCCTGACTTTTCGACAATATTACCTAGAGAAAGTCTGGGTGTTACTAGAACGGGTTTTACAGACTGCTAAGGTGATGTATGGATAATTTACATTCAATTCAGACTAAAAATGAAAACGTTAAACAACCGTTAGCAACCTTAATAGATGGTTGGATAATCACTCATGATGAAGCGTTTCTCCATCACCTGTCTTCATATGTCGGGCATTGGTCTAATGCCCGATTTAAAGGTTTTTCTGACCTTGAATCAAGGGCTTTATTAAACAATGACGGGAATAAAGTATTGCCAGACTTAGTCGTTGTTGACGGTAAAACGGACTGGCTTGCAATTGTCAATCAATTTAATCAAACCAACACAACGAAAATACCCGATATTGTTCTGCTCGCAGAAAACGTAGATACTTCACTGATGCGGCAAGCCTTAAAATGCGGCATTAAAGATGTTTTAAGCATTCCCTTCAATGAAATTGAACTCGATCAAATCTTGTACGACTGTGCTGGTAAAAAAAGAAATACGGCTCGATTAGGCGACGTCAGCGTATTTATGAATGCTAAAGGTGGAATGGGCTCATCAATTATTGCTACCACTGTTGCACATATGCTTGCTCTGGAGAAAACGACTAACCCAGTGTTAATTGATACAGATGCACAATTTGGCTGTATACCCAGCTTATTATCAGCACAACCAAAATTCATACTCAGCGATGCACTCAACCAAGTCGAGGAATTGGATGAATATGCCATTGACGGACTGTTAACTAAACACGAATCCGGATTGCGTTTTATTTCAAGTCGGAGTGATGATCTTCTTGATAAAATTCCGACAATAAATGCGCTTGCATTCAATCGTTTTCTGTTACAACTCAGAAATAATTTTGATCATGTCGTCGTTGACCTGTCCAGAGGGCTCGAAAATAGCACCCTGCCCGCACTGGCGGAGGCCAATAACATTTTTATCGTAGTACAACAAAATGTTCCTGCGATTAGTGAAGCAGCCAATCTGATAAAACAATTGAAGCACCTGCTTGGTATCAATGAAAATCACCTTAAAATCATCGTTAACCGTTATTCCAAAAGTATTGACATCGAACCTGATGAAATAAAAAAAACATTGCATGTCAATGAACTAATATTAATACCGAATGACTATCAATCGGTCAGTGCAGCAACCAACCTCGGTGAGTTATTGGCGGTTAATTATGTCAAACGGCCAATAGTCAAGGGAATGCGGGTTGCAGCGAACTGTATTTTGAATAAGACACCAGACGAAGCACACGGCATTAAACGCTTATTCTCGTTTTTAACCAGTTAAGCATGTTTTTTTAAAAGGAGTTGAGCATGTTTTTTAAAAAAGATCAGGCTTCAGAGCCCGTCACTGACAACATTAAAAGGGAAGATGCCAATCTTACGACGCATTCACCATCGACAACTAACAGTGACAAGCGTATCAAACGAGAATTACTTGACTCCCTGTTCAATTCACTTGACCTTTCTTTGCTTGAAACCCTGGACCCCGTTCAGGCAAGGACACAAGTTTCAGAGACCGCAGCAATGTTATTGCTGGAACAAAATGTTCCTCTGAATGCCGAAAATCGTAAACGCATAATTGATGAGATCGGCGACGAAATTCTGGGATTAGGCCCGCTTGAGCCACTGTTAAAAGATACGTCCATCTCCGATATTTTAGTTAATGGTTATGATCAGATTTATGTCGAACGTAAAGGTAAACTGGAAGCGACAGAAGCCCAATTTCGTGATGACAGCCACTTACTGAATGTCATTGATCGCATTGTGTCTCTGGTTGGGCGCCGCATTGACGAAAGCTCTCCGATGGTAGATGCCCGCCTGAAAGATGGTTCACGGGTTAATGCCATCATTCCCCCGTTAGCCATTGATGGTCCATCGCTCTCTATCCGTCGCTTCGCTGTTGAACGACTGCAAGTCGAACAATTACTCGACTATGGCACCCTTAATCAAGAAATGGCACATTTCCTTCAGGCTATCGTTAAGGGACGTCTCAATATTTTAATTTCTGGTGGTACCGGCTCAGGAAAAACCACCACACTTAACATCTGCTCCTGTTTTATTCCTGAAACCGAACGCATCATTACCATTGAGGATTCAGCCGAGCTTCAATTACAACAGCCCCATATTGTTCGACTCGAAACCCGGCCACCGAATATCGAAGGCCGGGGGGCAATTACCCAGCGGGAACTCGTGATTAACTCACTTCGAATGCGGCCTGATCGTATTGTGGTCGGCGAAGTCCGAGGTGGCGAAGCCGTCGATATGCTTGCAGCGATGAACACCGGTCATGATGGTTCTATGACAACCATCCACGCCAATACCCCTCGTGATGCACTGGGCCGTATCGAAAACATGTTTGCCATGGCCGGCTGGAATATGCCAACGAAAAACGTCAGAACTCAGATCGCTTCTGCTATCCATATCGTCATCCAGCTACGCAGAATGGAAGATGGTAAGCGTCGAATCACCAGCATTGTTGAACTCAACGGTATGGAAGGTGATGTCATTACAATGACCGAACTTTTTACCTTCAAACGTACTGGTATCGACGAAAACGGCAATGTGCTGGGCAACTATCAGGCGACAGGTAATGTCCCCTCGTTTATTGAAGCCTTTAAACATATGGGCATTGATTTACCATACTCTTACTTCACGCCAAATAATGGCTTAGGAGGGTTCTGATGGAGAGCAGTCTCGAACTCTATTTATTGGTTTTTTTTATTGCGGTGGTGGTGATTTCGCAAACGGTATTAGTGTCTTCTAACGGTACCAGAGCCAAACGCTCTCGCCTGTTAAAAAACCAACTCGACATGATCGCCGAAACAGGCAATGCACAACATCAGCAATCATTATTACGAAAAAATTATTTGGACAAACTCAGCAACACTGAGCGCTGGATGGAAAACAACCGGCTAGGTGAGTTTTTAGGCGAAAAACTCTCTTTAGCTGGACTTGAGTGGAAAGCCTACAGAACAGCTATTTGGTTAGCACTGACTGCTTTCATCTGTAGTCTCGTCATACTACTTGTCACTCATAGCCTGCCTATAACCCTGCTAACGCCGCTAGCCATTCTGCTTGTTTTTTCATTATGGCTCAGATACAAAGCTGAGCAGCGTCTTAGCCTGTTTGAAGAACAGTTTGTTGAAGCGCTTGATGTAATGAAACGCGCTTTATTAACCGGATATCCTTTTAGCGAAGTAATGAAAACCGTCAGTCAAGAGATGCCAGCGCCGGTCTCGGTTGAGTTCGGTAAAACCTTTGTTGAACTCAACTACGGTGTCGATATTAAAGTAGCTTTAGCAAACCTTGCACATCGCAACCCTTCGATCAGCGTATTAGCCTTCAACAGCGCCGTTATCATTCAAAAAGAGACCGGGGGTAACTTAGCAGAAACTCTTGAAAAACTTTCAGAAGTTATCAGAGCACGATTTCGTCTGATGCGAAAAGTGAAAACGCTGTCTGCTGAAGGGCGAATGTCAGCCTGGGTATTGATGTTAGTTCCGTTTGTTTTATTTATTGTTCTATATTTCAGTAACCCTGACTACCTCACCCCGCTTTTTGAATCAGAACAAGGTACCACCATTCTCTCTGTAACCGCTGTCAGTATGTTTATCGGCCTGATCTGGATACGGAAAATTCTTCGAATCGAGGTGTAATATGGATTACTTTATCACCCTGATTATGGGGTTAGTCGGTAATGAAAAAGAGGCCGAATGGATTTTCCTTGGCTTATTTTTCATCAGTGCCGTAGCGTTCACGATCAGTATTGCAATACTACTCTCCAGTGTATTTAGCCCGTTAAAAAGAAAACTCAATAAAATCTCGCATCTAAATGTTGTACCTGGCAAAAGTGTTAATGAGAAAAAACATTTTGATAAAACCCTGGAGTCGATTGATAAATACATTACCCCGACATCGGCCAAAGAAAGGGATAGCACTAAAGCGCTACTGATGCATGCAGGTTATGAAGATAAAAAAGCGCTGACAAATTTTTATGCCATTAAAATTTTACTGGTCATTTTTGCTCTTTTTAGCGTACTGGTCGGGACTCGGTTCATGCCCGAGCTCTCCTCACAAAAAATATTATTTTATACTTTAGTGGCTATGGGTTTAGCCACCATTATACCCAACATAATTCTTCGGAAAATAGCAAAAAAACGAATCCGTAGACTTGCCAACGCCTTTCCCGATGCTCTGGATTTGCTGGTGGTTACGTCAGAAGCTGGCTTGGGTTTCAATGCCGCGTTAAATCGAGTCGCCAACGAAATAGACGCCATTTCTCCTGAGTTAAGTCAGGAGCTGCAAATAGTCGGTCGAAAAGTCAGAGTTGGTGTGCCGATGCCGTCCGCTCTGGGGCAATTTGTCCAACGAACAGGTCTGTTTGAGTTACAAGGGCTTGTTAGCATCATCAGTCAATCGGTCAAGCTAGGAGCCAGCATGGGCGACACATTAAGAGAATATGCTGTGGAATTTCGTGACCGACGCATGCAAAGAGCCGAAGAGGAAGCGGCAAAGATAGGCACCAAAATGATTTTTCCACTAGTTACTTGCATATGGCCAGGATTCTTCGCCATCGCCATCGGCCCGGCTATTGTCGCAGTACTGGAAGTGTTCGGAAAATAATAGATCTAGGGATAGCCCTAACAGTAAGGATTAAGGGAGATAATGAATGAACCTAATACGCTCTAATATCAAGCTTCTCATATTCCTGAGTATATTGCTTTCATCCTTACTTAGTGGATGTGCAACTCAGGAAGACCAGACTAACGCTTCAAATACTAACTTTGATCATGAACTTTATGATGGTAAGTCAACGCTGGGCTTAAGCGGTGATTTCCCGCCAGCAACACCGGAAGAGGCGATGATTCGTGGTGACAAAGCCTATTTAGAAAAAAATACAGACCTTGCGCTCTACGAATATATTCGAGCTCTGAGTTTTCCAACTCAAGATAAAGCTGATCAAGCTTATTATAAAATAGGCTACATACACCAACAGCGGGGAAACTCTGAATTGGCGAAAATTGCCTACAGCCGAGCCGCGCTTATCGATGAGAATAATATTCAATATGCCGCATCCGCGGGGATCATGGAATTAAAACTCGGGGAGCGTGATAACGCAAAGCAACACCTTTTACGTACCATCCGAATGGATCAACAACGGCAAGGGAAGGCGGATTGGGATCCTAATCTGGATACCTTTGCCAGCCAGCTGAGTATTGACAAATCTTCGCCATTTAGCGCCTACATTGCACTAGGTATTATTACCGATTTAGATGCCCGTCACGACCAAGCCCAGCTGATATATCGTAGCTGCCTGCGAGTGGACGGCAAATCACGTTCAGCCCTGACCAACCTCGGCTATTCATATTATCTTAGCGGAGATACCAGACAGGCAGAAATCATCAATAAACGAGCAACTATCCTTTACCCTGATGACAAGCGTGCGTGGTCAAATTTAGGTTTGATTTACATTCGTAGCAAGCGCTATGAAGATGCTCTTGACTCACTGCAGCACGTAATGTCACCGGCTGAAGCACTCAATGACATTGGTTATTTCTCGATGCTTGAAGGCGATTATGAGGCCTCTGTCAACTATTTAGAACAGGCGATCAATGCCAGCCCGACGTACTATGCCAAGGCTTATCAAAACCTGAAGCGTGCAAAGAAACTTCAGATCACCGCTCCTCCGGTTAAACTGACAAATAAGTGGGGTAATCAACAAACTCAGGCAACCGTTTTCTCCATTAGCGAAAGAATTGATGCGGAATAAATTCAGCCTATAGCGACAAAACTCTATGAGGCCTAGTTCCTGTGGCACGCCCCGTACTACAGGAACTAGCTTCACTCCTTCATGCAGTGCTATTCGGGATAGTGATTTCAACAACCTTTCGGCAAACATACCTCAAAGGTGTTGCCTTGCGGGTAATCCGGCTGAAGCAGCTGTAACTGCCCATCGTGGAAATTAACAATATCGAGTACCACTGACATACCTAACCCTGCACCATCGCCTTGTTCTGAGTGGGCGCGGAAAAACTTCTCGAAAATCTTATGATGAATAGACGGTGGGATTGATACGCCGCTGTCTGTAACTTGTACTTTTACCCAGGATCGTTCTGGCAGACTGTCAGTCTCCGTGACATTGACTGAAATGACGCTTCCTGCGCCTGAATAACGCACGGCATTGTCAATCAGGTTACTAAATAAGCTCAGTAACAATGTCGGGTTACCTTTTATCACCATCTTGTCTGGACCATTGAGTGATAACGTTTGCTGTTGTTTTAATGCAAACGGTGCGAGTCCTGAAATCGCATCCTGTAAGCAGGTGATCAGGTCAAACGGCTCGAATTGAATATCATGACGAGACTCAATGCGCGATAACATCAACAACTGCTGAATTAATCGGTCACTACGCTCAATACCCGCAAGAACCTGCTGTAAGTCAGCGTGTAATTCGTCCTTATTTCGGCTATTAAGCGCATTTTCTGTATTCAGCCGCAACACTGCCAATGGTGTTTTCAGCTCATGAGCTGCAGTATGGGTGAAGCGTTTTTCCCGTTGCCAAGCTTTATCTAACTCACTGAATAACGCATTCAACTGAGCAATTAATGGATTCAATTCTACGGTCGGATTAGGCACAGAGATAGAATCCAGCTTATTGATACTACGCTGAGCGACGGCTTGCTTTAGCTCTCTGATTGGACGAAGAAATTTGTTGGATAAGATCACAATAACCAGCGCCAACAGTGGGATCAAAACCAATTGGGGAACAACCGTAGAAAGAGCGATATCATCCATTAGCTCATCCCGTACCGATCGTTTTTCCGCCACCAGCAAATACGCAGAAGTGCTATCGCCTGATAACACTGGTACCGCAATGAGAAAGCTACGCCACGCTTCTTCTGCCATGTCAAAGTCTATATAACCCTGCGCGGTCGAATGGACAAAGAGCGATACAGGTGCCCCCGGCGAGCGTAACAGCAGGCTCCCTTTTTCATCAAACACCTGGAACATCAGATTCTGTTCATAGGCATGTCCGTATTGGGTCGGGGTATCGTCACGACCCGCAGCTTGAATCTGAATGCCACTGTACCAGTCAGCATAGATCTTGGTTTGATCCGGAAATGGTTCATTGAGCAAATGTTTCATACTCAGCGCTAAAATCTTTGCGGACTGGCCTAGTCGGGCATCATAAATTTCATTGATTTCATGGCGGGTTTCATAAAAAGTCCATACCGTCGAAATTATCACCAACAAACTGGCAACCACTGTCGTGGTGATAATTAGTCGTTTCGTTATAGAAAATTCAGCGCTCAATGATATACCCCACGCCCCGGATATTTTTGATCAGATCGTTTCCTATTTTCTTTCTAAGGTTATGGATATGAACTTCGATGGCATTATCACTGGCGGATTCGTCCCAGCCATGCAGGCACTGTTGCAGCTTTTCTTTACTCAATACCCGTCCGGCCTGGGTGGCCAGTGTTGCTAAGATCTTGAATTCATTTTTAGTCGTCTTGATGGGCTGATTACGGTACTGAACTTCGTTGGCGTTTAGGGAAATAGAAAGCTCCCCTATTTCAATACATTCCTCGACACTTCCAGCCATACGGCGCACTAAGGCCCGCAACCGCGCCAGTAACTCTTCCAGGGCGAAGGGCTTAACCAGATAATCATCAGCGCCGCCATCTAAGCCCTTAACACGATCATTAATACCATCTCGGGCAGTAAGGATCAGAACAGGAAGTTTATGGCCGGCGTTTCGCACCTTTTTCAGAACTTGCAAACCATCAATATCCGGCAAGGTTAAATCAAGGATAATGGCTAAAAACTCTTCGGTATTGAGCGCGACTTCAACACCCATTCCCTGCCGGAGCCAATCGACGGTATAGCCATGGCGGCCAAGCGATGCCACCATGGATTCACCCAACATAAAATCATCTTCTACCAGCAAAATCCGCATGCTTTATTGCCATTCCTTATTGTAAATCATTCAATCGGTTACTAATTTCTTGCTGTCGACCTCGGTCTGCTAACTCACGGTTTAACCGGGGTTTGGCCTGTTGCGCTTTTTTAAGATAGGCCACAGCCTGCGCTTTTCGTCCGTCTTCAGCCAGAAAATCACCATAAAAATAATTAGGGTCGATGCCATTAGGGTTTATTGCCAATGCTTTTTTAAGCATGGTTTCCGCCATATCATCATCGCCGAAGCCAATCGGCCATCCCGGTACTTTGTAGTATAGCGAACCCAAACTGGTAAATGCTGATCCATCAAGCACTTCTGGCTCTTTATTGATCACATCTTCCAATAGTTTCTTAGATTCTTTCACAAGCGACAACGCACCTAGCCCCCCTTTCGCACCGGCCAGACTGCTTTTATTGATCGCTAACCACACCTTTAAATCATTCCGGCCCGGATCTTTATTCAATGCTGTTTGATTGTCAGTTATCACTTGTTCAAAGCAGGCCACTTTGTTGTCTTTATTAAACACGTCGTACTGACATTTTGACCACTGTTGTTGAATATCTTCCAGCGTAGCAGCCGCAACACTGGCAGACAGGCCGAATGTGCAAGCAACGGCAATCGTTGACAACAATTTAGTCGGTTTACATTTGAGGTCATACATAGCAAATATCTCCTGGCTTACGAGTGTTTACTGACAAACTCAGTAATCGTGGCATGTTGTTTACGGATTGCTGCTGACACTACTCTGGGCAGCAGGTTATTAATTCGGACAAATATTTTTTCCGGCCACCCCAGCCATGTCACGGGCTTTTCTTGCGTCAGCGTAGTTATCACTTGCTGAGCCACCCATTCTGGCGAGTCGGTTTTATTTCCCAGGGCCTGATTCATATCTTTGACCCGGAGATCGTTACTGGCTGTCTGTGTCGCCCGGGGGGCAATAAAAAGCACCTTGATTTCAGTACCTTCTAACTCTCGGTTCATCGCTTCACTAAAACGATGGAGGGCCGCTTTCGTTGCGCTATAGACACTGTATCCGGGGTAACCTATCCCACCGAAAGTCGACCCGATGTTGAGAACAATACCCGGACGTCGGATCCACTGAATGGCCTTTTGGGTTAATAAAATCGGCGTAATAACATTAAGGCTGACTTCGCTTTGAATTGACTTTGCATCTCGCTGTGACAAAAAAGCAAAGGTGTTGATCCCGGCATTATTTATGACGACATCAATGCCCCGTCCTTCGGTTCGCCATTGCTTGCATGTATGATCCAGTTCGCTCATTCCTTCTGTCGTTAATAAATCTACGGCAAGGATCTGGTGCTCGCTCGGACGCAGTAAGCTGGTTTTTAATTCGTTCAGGGCTGCTTCTTTCCTGCCCACCAGCAATAGATTGGCTCCTTGTTCAGCGAGAGCCAGTGCCAGAGCAGAGCCTATCCCCCCACTCGCTCCGGTCAGCAGAATGTGTTTCGCTTTCAGTTCCATAACATACTCCTGTTATCTGGCTGGCTTATGCTGCATTTGCCGAACGGGCGTGAACTGGCTGACTCAAGCTGTGTAGCATCTCGCCATACAAGCGGAAAACCATATTGGCACCGTCGATGACGGATTGCTGATCAACCGGATCATCAATCTTATTCATCAGGCCTTCAAATAGTTTGATATGTTCCTGATCTAACGTGCTGTGAGATGTCAGGTAAACCATGGCTTTATCGGGTAACCCTAGTGTCGATTGGATCATTTTGGCCATCTGGCCACCAACATTGACACTGGTTCCTTCCAATACCCAGACCATACCGAAAAATGCCATGGGATTACGGCGATCTATCTGGTGATACAAATACGCCACCATCAGCTCTATTGGTGCACACATCCGCCCTTCACCCTGGTTGTGTTTCACTGAGTCGGCATCTGCCTGACAGGCTCTGATATCGTCCAGGATCCATTCATGGTGTCCTTTCTCTTCTTCGATATATTCTGCTAACGCCTGACGTAACCACTCATACTGTTCAGGTAAACGAGAGCCGCAACCCATCAGTAACGGCACGGTATGCTTTACGTGGTGGTAAGCCTGTGTCAGAAATGCCGTATAGGTTTGCATGGTGATCTGTCCCTGCGCACAAGCTTCAAAAACAGGGGCACTGTACATGTAAGATTGCGCATCGGCAGTCTGCTGTTTCAGGACATTAAAAAATGAGGGGCTCTGAGACATAGCATTTTCCTTTTCAAAAAGTTCATTATGGAAATAATCAGCAATAGCATCTCGTCGCGGCCGACCGTTGCTGGTCATCAGGCCGGGAATTGAAAGCAGGGGATCTGGCGATACGACAACATGCTGTATTCGAGCATAATCGGGTAATCCGGCGTTCAGCCGTTCAATACCGGCTTCAATCAAGTCGGGACGCGAGCTAAATACCACCGCAGCCAAGGCGTCTTTTCCTTCCCCGAGCACCACAAATTGTTCGAGTCCGGCAATGGTCTGTGTTTCCGATTCAATCCATTCCGGTGAGATATTCCGGCCGTACGCCGTGATCAGCTGGTTCTTTTTGCGGCCAGTGATATGCAAAAACTGCTCGCTATCGATATAGCCTAAATCACCGGTTGCAATCATCTTCGAAGAGCTGGTTTCACCGGCATAACCCAGCATCGCCGATCCAGCCACCATCACTTCGCCGTCATCTTCAATGCTGATCTGACAGTGAGGGAGCACTCGGCCGCAACTACCTGGTTTCATGGCTCCCGGAAGGTTCAGGCTGACAACAGATCCACACTCTGACAACCCATAGCCTTCATAGGCTGGAATGCCTGACTGGTGCGCCTGTTGTAACAAAGCGGGCGAGACTTTTGCCCCGCCGACCGCGACAAATCGCAAGGATTGGATCAACCTCGGCGCTTGGCCAGCAATGCGGACGAGCGCCGTTAACAGTGCCGGCGTTACCACTAAGCTTTGCGGTTGGTACTTCGCCAGAGCCTGGGCAAATACGGCTCCCTTAAACTGGCTGGAGCCGGTGAGTCCCAACGCTTCACCTCGTACAATAACGCTGGTTGCACCCAACAACAGAGGGATATACAAACCGGTGACATTTTCAAGCAAGGTAGATAAAGGCAGTAACACCATATGACGTTCGATGTCGGTGCCTGACGCCAGCAGCGATGCCGATAAAACATTGGCGACTTGTTCTAAATGCGTCTGACTCAGACAAACGCCTTTAGGCTGCCCGGTTGACCCGGAGGTAAAAGTGATTTTTGCCGTCTGTGCAGGCAGCGCCAAGTCATGCACAGCTTCTTGCTCAGAACAATATTGATAAAGCGGCAACCCGGCAATCCGGCTAATTGGGTTTTCCTTATGGTTCCCATCATCCAATACGCCTTGCCAATCGCCACACACTGCATCAATCCGGGCTGAAGCTAACAGATGTTTCACCTGAGCGGCAGAGAAAAACATCGGCACTGGCACTAGGGTAATATTGGCTTTCATTGAGGCCAAATCTGCGATAACCCAATCGAACCCGTTCTCAGCCCGTAATGCTATACGTTTGCAACCGCTACTGATTATCTGTTGTTCGGCTCGCTCGACTTCAGCCAGTAACCGGGCGTAACTCAGCTGACAGGGTTGATGCCCTTCTGCGTCATCTTTTTCCCACTCTTCACCAAGCAAAGCAATCTGGTTTGGACGTTCAATGGCAAATCGGTGTAACGCTTCGATGATCCCTTCCATCGTTAACTCCTTTTCTCTGCATCCGTCAACGACAGTTGCGGTAACGATATGTTCTGTAACGACAGAGGATTAATAAGGCGATCCCGTCTCTCTATCTGGCCGTTAAAGCGGGAAATACGATGATTTATCATTGCCAGTCCATCCTCTAGGTTTCCTGCCGAAACTCTTGGCTTGCTGTGGTAATAACGGCCCCACACGGCATCGGCATCAGCGATATAAGTCGGATCCGCATCCATCAGAGAATGGGGTTTCAGGCCCATACGATTCATCATGGCGTACAGAGGACCGGTCGCGGTGAAAATGCACCAGTGATACCCTTGCTCAAGCAGCAGGTGGATCATCGCGGAAAAATGTACAGGAGCCATTCCGCAAGAAAATGAAGCCAGTTGACCGAATTCGATGAGTGAATCACGGGAAATGCGTCGTTGGAAATGCGTCGACATCAACACTTCAGCGGGTTGAGAAAGATATTGCTCCAGAAATAGCGGCTCATCTTTGGCAAGGCGATAGCCACAGACAGAAACCAACGCCTGCTGATCATCAAACAAGGCCACCAGGTAAGGCATGAATTCACAGATCGTCGCCTGAAACGCTTGCTGATACCGATGCGAGATATAATATTCTATTTCGCGACGGCGCGGATGGCTGACATCGGCCACCACTATTTCATATTGAGAAAGTACAGCTTGATAGGCTTGCATAGCCACCCCCGAATAGACTCTCGATAATCTACCCGCAAGCCTATAGGGGGAAACTTAAGAAACCCTTAAGAGAAGAAACTTCCGGCAAAAATAACGACTTAATTATAAAAATGAGACAAAAAAAGCCTCGAATAAACAAAGCTTATTCGAGGCTTTAAACAAGGCAACACTATGAATGAATAGTGACCCTTATTAGCATTGGGCTAATAACGTTACCACATCAGATCATCAGGGATGGCGAAGTCTGCGTACGGATCATCTTCTTCCACCGTTTGTTCTTCAACAATGTTATTCAGGACAATACACTCATCATCACGCTGGGCTATTTTATCGGCAACAACACCCGGGATAACTTCATAGCCATCAAGGTAACGAACAATCGCCAAGCGACCTTTCACTAGCTGATCTTGAATGCTCTTATCAACATAAATCTTCTTAACCAGTGAGCCGTCTGTAAAGTTATAACCAATATCGCCGTGCTTACGGTCAATCCGGTTCATCTCAATAAGTTGTTTAATCTGAGATGCAAAAGCTTTTTTTTGTGCTTCTTCGTCTCGTTGACGGTTTAGCTCTTGATCCTGAGCCAATTGCGCAGCTTTTTTTTCTTCAACAGCCGCTTTGGCCTCTCTTGCCTGAACGCGCGATTTCTTAGATGTCTTCGCCGCTTTTTTTAATTTCTTTTTGTCAACAAGACCTGCTTTCAGCATTTGCTCTTGTAAGCTTAGCTTTGCCATTTTGACTCCATTATGGTGACAATTTATATCAATTGCCCCTATTATCGCTGGCGAAAGAGAAACGGGTCAAGGTTACATTCAATTCCGTAGCCAAGTAACCTCTAAATGCAAGGCTCAGCACTGCCCTGACTCTAACGCTGGAATGGATAAACAGAACCAAGATGTAGAATTTGCGTTAACTCATCTAAAGCACAACGAGACTCATCCAATAAACAGGGATCAGTCAGATCGGCTTCCGAGAGACTATCGCGATAATGATCATCAACCCAGGTATTCAGGCGGCTAAATAATTGATCACTCATCAATGTCGACTGATTAACGGCTTTCTGCTCTTGCTCATTAAGAACAACACGTAAACGCAAGCATGCCGGACCACCACCGTTTGCCATACTTTGCTTAAGGTCAAATACACGCACCTGATCAATGCCTTTCTTCGCTGCCAGGATCTGCTCTACATGGGCCCAAACTCGCGGATTTGAACGGCACTCTTCAGGCAGAACTAACAAGGTCTCGCCATTAGGCAGTTCTAACAGTTGCGAATTAAACAAATAGCTGGTCACCGCATCATCAATCGAGACCGCGCTGGTTGGTACCTCGATAATGGTAAAATCCCCCCCAACTCTGGACTGCAAATCCTTATAGACAGACTGCTTATTTAAAAATGCCTGTTCATGACAAAACAGTATATTTTTATTACCCACCGCAATAACATCATTATGAAAAACGCCCTGATCAATAACATCTGGATTCTGCTGGGCAATAACAACATTTTTAGCGGTTAGCTGATGCAGACGCGCAACGGCTTCACAAGCCTCAAACGTATGACGGGCCGGATACTTTTTCGGCGCCGGGTGACGACTATCAAACGCATAACGACCAAAAACAAAGAACTCTATCCCCTGCTCACCATATTGATGGCAAAAACGTGTGTGGTTTGCTGCACCTTCATCGCCAAAATGTTCAACCGCCGGCAGTGCCTGATGATGAGCAAAATGGTCAGGATCGGCAAAAGTTGCCTGCAAAATACGTCCTGTCGTTTCGTGTTCGATCGAACGATGAAATTTATTGGTCAGGTTAGCCGGGGTGAAATGGACTCTTCCATCGGCGGTATCCGCTGACGGAGAAACCGTGGCCGCGTTGGCTGTCCACATACTTGATGCTGAACAGCAAGCCGTCAAAACTTTTGGGGCCTGCTTTGCTGCCTGCTCTATCACGCGCTGATCACTGCCTGTAAACCCTAAACGGCGCAGTGTATTAATATCGGGACGTTCCTGAGGTGCCAATACACCTTGCACTAACCCCATATCGGTTAATGCTTTCATTTTCGCCAACCCTTGCTTGGCCGCCTGCTTAGGACTAGACGCCCTCGCCTGGTTTTTCTCTGAAGCGACATTGCCAAAAGAGAGCCCACTGTAGTTATGAGTCGGACCAACCAACCCATCAAAATTCGCTTCACATGCTTTCATAGACACTCCATGTTTGTTCACCATCACTCAGACAATAACAAAACAATCACACTTGCAACAGAAATCAAACAAATAACTCAACCTTCAGTTATCCGGATTTTTCTGATTATGGGCGATTGATCTGTTTTAAAAGCATTTCTTACAATGATATTCTGGCGCAATTACATATTCTCAACGCCACGGACCTGTTATTGTCACAATAACGGATTGATAAACCATAAACCTGCGCAGCACCGTCTAGTAAAGAGTACAGCAGGCAAAAAGAAAGCGCCTGAAAGTATATTAATTATCACAGTAAGTGACAGCTCATGGATCCAACAGTAGACCAATTGCCTTGAAGACTATTATGTTCTGGATTTGCTGTATCTTGTTGTCAGCCAGCGCCATTGCGTTGACTGATAGCGAAGAGTTAAAGCAAATCAACAAAGTCGCACAATTTTACGGGGAGCGTGCTGGAAAGCGTGTGAATGCGTGGCACCAGTTAATCAATGACATTGCGACCACTGACGAAAGCGCCAAACTTGCAGAGGTAAATAGCTTCTTTAACCAACTGATCTTTATCGATGATATCAAGTTATGGGGAAAAACTGACTACTGGGCCACCCCTCTAGAATTTCTTGGCGCGGCGGCCGGAGACTGTGAAGACTTCAGTATTGCAAAATACTTCACACTTCGTGAACTTGGCATTGCCGATAACAAGCTCCGACTGGTATATGTAAAAGCGCTAAATTTAAACCAGTTTCATATGGTGGTAGCCTACTACCCTACCCCTTCGGCGGTACCTTTGCTACTTGATAACTTAAACGGCGACATCAAGCCCGCTAATGAACGCCCGGATCTACTGCCTATTTACAGCTTTAACGGTAGCAAGCTCTGGCTGATGAAGCAAAAAGGACAAGGACAGTTGGCCGGGAATTCTTCCCGTTTAAGTTTGTGGAATGATTTACGTCAGCGTTCAACCCACATCCAACTACACCGACCAAACATTAACTTTGATAAGTGATCACAATGACACTATACAGACAACTTTTGATATGGATGCTGGTTGTATTTTTTACACTCATCACCTCCGTGTTTGTTATCCAGTTTCATACCACGAGAGATTTTCTTCGCGAACAGCAATCGACCGAAATGGATAATGCTATCAGTGCTGTCGGTATGGCGCTGTCTCCTTATCTGGAAGCTGACGATAAAGTTTCAGCCGAGTCCATTATCAATGCAACTTTTGATGGCAGTTTCTACAGTGCAATCACCCTGGACATGTTGCAAGATAATACCGAGTTGAAGCGTAGGTACCCATCAGCAATTTCAGGCGTGCCGGAATGGTTTCGTAATGTTATTGCCATTCAGCCAATAACGAAATCGACCACACTGACTAGTGGCTGGATGCAACTGGCAACCCTTTCTGTGACCAGTAGTCCGGCTCATGCTTATATCCAGCTATGGAAAGCAACCGTGCAGCTGGTTATTGGTTTTCTTCTGACCTTCCTGTTTGGCGCAGTGGTTCTGGCTATTATTCTGTCGAAAGTCTTAATGCCATTAAAATCGATTCAGCGCCGCGCCAGAGAAATGTCTGATAACCAATTTGGTCAGCCTTTATCTGTTCCCCGTACCCGCGAGTTGAGTGATGTGGTTCTCGCCTTTAACTCAATGAGTAATCAACTTAAAATGCATTTTGAGCAGCAAGCTCAAGAGGCCGACAAACTCCGAATACGCGCCTATCAGGATCCTGTTTCTGGCCTGGCGAACCGTAGTTACTTGATGATCCAGCTCGGATATTGGCTCTCTAACCCTCCGGAAGGAGGGGTTGCCCTGTTAAAAGTTGACCAGATCACCGATTGCTATGCTCAAGAGGGCTATGAAGCGGGTGATAAATTCGTGCAGAAACTCGCGGTTCGGCTGAAAGAACTGGCAACGGATGATTACACGATCGCACGCCTGAACCAGTCGGAATTCATGCTCATTGCCCCGAACATTACGGCATCAGAGCTTAAAATGATTGGCCGCTCTATGCTTAACATGACCTCATTAGATGCAGCCCCTGTACAAGCTGCTGTGGGTCTGGTGATGCGCCGTGAAGACGACAATATCACAACAATTCTGGCTCAGGCTGATAACGCCTTAATGCAGGCAAGACAGCAAGCACAAGAGCCTTTGGCACTGTTTGATATCGTGCCACCATCAGCACCGGGTAAACGGCAATCAGCTATGGGCAAGCAGCAATGGAAAGCAGTAGTAGAAGAAGCGATCGCCAGCAAACTATTTAAATTTAACTATCAAAAAGCCGTCGACCATGACGGAATGCCTCTGCACCAGGAAGTCTTTGCCTATATTCAGAAAGGCAAGCAACGTTATTCCGCAGGCCAGTTCCTCGGCGCAATTGAACAGCTTAACGCGGGTGCTCCACTCGATATGCACATTCTTGAGCAACTGTTCGATAAGCTTGCAGCCAACCCAGAACTGGGGCCAATTGCCGTTAACATTACCCAAAACAGTGTCAACGATACTGGCTTCATACACTGGTTATCGAATAAGATGCAATCCTGCCAGGCTTTGAGCAGCCGTATCCTGTTTGAGTTACCCGAGATTTGCTTCATTAAAAACAGCGATGATGCCGGCCTGTTATGCGAGATCATTCATCAGAATAACTTCCGTTTTGGTATTGATAACTTTGGCCACAACTTCAGCTCCATCGGGTATCTAAGCAAGTACCGTCCGGCTTATGTCAAACTGGATTTCGCCTACACCAGTCAAATTGACAACCAGATAAAAGCAGACGTACTGGCTTCCATTACCCGCACGGCTAATAATTTATCGATCACAACCATCGCATCCAGAGTGGAAACAATAAGCCAGCAAGAGAAACTGGCAGAGTTAATGGTCAGAGGTTTCCAGGGCTATGTTGTCGATAAGATGAATAGCGAAAAAACGGTATAAAAGCCATGACTGTCACCCAATCACCTCCCGCAACTGGTAGGTGATTGGTTTTTTAATTGTAACGAAGCCCTCTCTCTTGTTGTCCGGCGCTACAGATCCCATTCCACAACATGCCCGTCACCATAGACACCGTCACTATAGGCAGGGGTATAATTAATGAAGATGTTATTTTTCGCGATCGGCACCAGCTCTGCGACAGTGTTAGCGATTAGCTCTAGCATCGCCTTAATCTGATCTTCGGTATTAAAATTTGGTGCGATAAGATCGATCAGCACCGGATGGCTATTGATAGGTTGAGTCTGGGTTACTTTACCGCCATGCGCATAATGACCCGCAGACAGATATTCCCAGGTGATCATAATATGATGAGGTTCAATGCCGGTCGCATCAGACATTGCCTGTGATAGATTACACACGACCTGAGAAACATTGACCTCATGGTCAAATAGAAGCGATTTCACTCTGATCAACGGCATATTCTTTCTCCCTTTACAGCGCCGGTCCAAGGCTTAATCAGGCTATCTAAGCAGTACTAATCCAACATCTTTATCGCGGTACAAAACCAACCATAGTTATTATCTGGGTTGGTATTCGCCATACTGGTGAATATTTGACAGCCCAGCCAATCTTAATAATATGGTAATCATAAAAAAGTGCACACAGAGTTTGCTTATAAAACAAAAAAACGCCTGCAAGTTTGCAGACGTTTTTCTTAGTCAGAGGCATTAAAGCGACTAGCTCATCACCAAACAAGCCTTCAACGCCTTACATTTCATCATGACACTCATCGCAATCACAGCACGGGTTAATAACCCGTTCGGCACAGGTATATGGCTCGACATGAATGATCACATCAACCACTTCATCTATCTGTTTTAGAATATGGCTCTTAAAGTTTTCAGTGATCGTATGGGCCTTATCGACACTCATCACCGGATCCACCAACAAGTGGAAATCTAACAAAATTATACTGCCTGTACGGCGGCTACGAATGGCGTGAACTTCACGAATATCACTATCCTGCAAAGCATAACGCTGAATTTTAGCTTCAATCTCACTGTCTGCTTCGGCTTCTGTGATTTCCACTATTGCAGGCCACAATATCTCGAAGGCCGCTTTCAATATCATTGCAGTAACCAGCAGAGCGGCAATCTGATCAAGATAATACAAATCAGGTACAAAGTAGTTTGCAATAACAGCGACAGCAACAGGTAATGAACTCAATGCATCTGAGCGGTGGTGCCAAGCATTAGCATACAAAGCACGACTATTAATTTTCTTAGACTGAATCACTGTCCAACGATACAGAACTTCTTTCACCAGAATAGATGCGACAGCGGCCCAAAAGGCCAGCATTCCAGGTGTGGTATTTGATTCCTGGCCAATCGAGTCAATGGAATTCCAGCCAATCCCTATCCCGACAACGGCAAGCAGTATGCCAATAAATATATTGGTCAGGGTTTCAAAACGTCCATGCCCGTACGGGTGCTCTTTATCGGCAGGTGCGGTCCAGTACCTTGAACCAATCAAGATTGCCGTATCAGTCACTAAATCTGAAAAACTATGGACACCATCGGCAATTAAGGCCTGGCTGCCTGTCAGTTTACCTACAGTGATTTTTAACAGTGCTAATGCAACGTTAGCTATTGCTCCAATCCATGTGACTCTCTGAATCAGTCTTACCGGTGTATCTGACATAAATTCTTCTCAAAACAGCTTATTACAACATAGTGGTCTCAAACTACTTCGCTATAAAGTCCGTAGCCGAAATCATCATAGCGAACTAAGGTTTAAAGTCCATCGTTATCAAATGCCTTGTGCGGTAGCTTTCACGCTTTTTAAACGGGTACTAAACAGTCCTGAACGTGACTAAACACCGATTGGTATTACCTCTGTACCTAACGGCATCATAATCCTGTACCATTATTCAATATTACAACACAACATATGGGATGTGTTTTATATAAAAATCCGATTTTATAATAATTCTGATTAATAACACTTTACATGTATTTTGTTTATCATTTTAAATAATTCGTTATTATTGTTTTCTCTTGCAGAGGCTATGAAAACAATATTGGATAGCTCTTTAAATTCTCAAGAAAACCTTGCTGACGTCACATATTTCGAATAACGGTTATGAATTCAAATTGTAATATATACGTATCCTTCCATAATACTAATGCGTCAATATAAAGATATTGATTTAATAAAAAGGACTTTTTATGAGAAATATCACTGATTTTATAGAGCAGCTTGAAAGAGAAAAAATCCCTTTCAGCATCTGGGTATATTCCAGTAATGGTCATTATAGTCAGTTTGGCACTCAAGTGAGTAAACCATGTACATCCCAACTACAAGAAACAATCGACCAGCGCTTACAAATCATTGTAAAAATGCATAATGATGGTGCTTTTCTGTTGTTACCTGAAGTACATATGGTAGTACCGGTGAATTTTCATGATGGTCAAATATTCTCGATAAATATGATACAAGCTGCATAACTGGCAGTTAAATTTGCTCACCTTCTTTATATATTTAGGTATCAATAACGATTAAGAAAAAACAGGCTAGGTTTTTTTGAATGTCCTAATAATAAAGATGATAAATAAACAGACCCTTAGGGTCTGTTTCTCATTAACAATAAATTCACATACAATCACTTAACAACAATTTATAAAAATCAATTATTCACTTCAACTTTTATATTTTCAGGTAAACTAACCACCCCCATTTTAATAAAAAGTTTCCCATATTCATCGACTATTCGATAAAAGAGATTAATTTCGCAAAGTTGAAATCTTTCCCCCCGGTATTCATATACTCCTACGACAAATATGCACAACTGGCTTATTGATGATGTCTAAGTCTATATGATCAGAAAAAATCTGCCATTTTCGCAGCCTGATTTGGCATGCTTTATTTCCCGTATCCTAACCTTCGTTAAACTGGGGTTACTGCCGTCTAACACCTTAACTTCAGCGAGCCCATTTCGCTCTGACCTTGAGTCTTCCGGCACTTTCTAGGTTGACCAAATTAATACCAATAGAGAAGCCCCCCGATCACAACATCATGTTTTTGAAAAACTCATGTCGACATAAACTTGAGCCAGCGACTTAAGTCCAGCAAAATACACTTTTGATAATTGGTTTTCTGAGGAACATACAGCAAATGGAACATATCGAGCCACAACTCAAAAAATACGTGCAACAGATGATGGCAACCGATCCTGCTCATGATCTTAGCCACATTGAGCGGGTTGTGGTGGCCGCTAAGCAATTTGCCCACCAGGAAAACGCCAAGCTTGAAATTATCATTCCTGCCGCCTGGCTACACGATTGTGCTTCACTGCCGAAAGATCACCCTCAGCGTCATTGTGCATCGCGCTTAGCGGCAGAAGAAGCTATCCGTTTTTTGCGTTCTGTGGGTTATCCCGAGCAATACTATGCTGACATCAGACACGCCATCGAGGCACATAGCTACAGTGCAAATATACCGGTAAGAACATTAGAAGCCGCCATAGTGCAAGATGCCGATCGCATCGATGCGTTAGGAGCGATCGGTATTGCGCGCTGTATTCAGGTCGGTACCTCTTTCAATGCAAGCCTGTATTCAGATGAAGACCCTTTTTGTGAAACACGTGTTTATAACGATAAGCTCTTTACGGTTGATCACTTCTACACTAAACTGTTTAAGTTGCAGGATACGATGAACACCGCAGCGGCAAGACAAGAAGCCGTTAAGCGAACTGAATATATGAAAGGATTTTTGACGCAGTTACGTCATGAGATCAAAGGCTAAAATTCATCGAATAACTATCACGAAAAAATAAAGGCCATTGATACGGCCTCTATTAAGATGAAAACAGCTGATAGAAAAATACTACTACGAAGACAGCCTGATTACTTGTCTAATACGGCGTTAAAACGCTCAAAGCCTTTTTCAAGATCACGGATCAGATCATCAGCGTCTTCTAAGCCGATATGAAGACGCAGCATCGGGCCGGCAAAGTCTTTCTTCTTCGCTGTACGCAGCGCATTGATATTCTCATTCGCCAGGATCAGGCTTTCAAACCCCCCCCATGAATAACCCATACTGAAATGTTCCATACCATCAAGCAAAGCCGTTAAGGCTTGGGTATTTCCTCGTTTTAAAACCAAAGAAAATAGCCCGTTGCAACCTTTAAAATCACGCTTGTAGAACTCATGCCCCTCACAGCTTTCAAAAGCCGGATGACGCACATGATCAACTTCTTCGCGCTCTGACAACCACTGAGCAATTTTAAGACTACTTTGCTCATGTTGCCTCAGGCGTACTCCAAGCGTACGCAAACCACGCATCGCCAGGTACACATCATCAGGAGAAGTACACTGCCCCATGAGGTAACTGCTTTCGCGTAGCTGGTCCCAGCAACGTTCATTGGCCGTTGCGGTACCCAGCATGACATCAGAATGACCCACTATATATTTCGTTGCAGCTTGAATTGAAATATCGACACCATGCTCAAAAGGCTGAAAGTTAATTGGAGATGCCCAGGTATTATCCAGCATGACAACCAGATCCTGCTCATGAGCAATACGTGCAAGCGTCGGCACATCTTGTACTTCCATCGTAATGGAACAAGGAGATTCAAGAAAGAGTACCGTCGTATTCGGGCGGATCAGCTCACGAATACCTTCGCCAATCATGGGATCATAATAGGTAGTTTCCACCCCCATTTTATCTAGGATCTTGTCGCAAAATTCACGAGTGGGCTCATAGGCACCGTCAACCATCAGAATATGATCGCCGTTTTTCACAAATGACAGAATCGCGTTAGAAATCGCCGCGGTACCACATGGATACAAAGCACAACCAACACCACCTTCCAGTTCAACCATCGCATCTTGAAAAGCGAAATGGGTATTAGTGCCCCGGCGACCATAAAACAGCGCTTTATTGGCGCGGTTAGCCGTTGCATGCTTCATTTCTTTGACTGAATCAAAAACAATTGTCGATGCGCGGCTTACCGGGGGGTTGACCAAATGCTGAGTCCATTTCTTCGATCGTCCAGCGGTGACAATTTTTGTATCTAGTTCTTTTTTACCCATGATAAACCCAAATATCCTTTTAAGTTGCTATAGCAACGACGTTAACATACTTATACCCAAAGTACCTCAAGATGCATAGCTCTGGGAGAATTCAGACAGCTCTTATGATCTCAGTATTACCAGCTACCTAAGGCCTGCTTTTAGGGTAGAGCTGGATAACATTATCATTGATACTGTTTGATGGAATCTTCGCTAGACGCTACATCTTGAGACGGTTTGGGTATATATTGCCGTAACTAAAATTAAATACAAAACAGGGAAGCTATTATAATGACTCAGCAAAATATCGCATTTATCGGACTCGGCACTATGGGCTTCCCAATGGCGGGACACCTTGCCGATGCAGGTCATCATGTTATTGTTTATAACCGCACGACAGCAACAGCAGAAAAGTGGCTTAAAAGCCATCACGGCCAACTGGCTCTGACTCCGGCAGAAGCGGCAAAAGAGGCGGATTTTGTTTTTACCTGCGTCGGTAATGACAGCGATGTTCGCCAGGTGTATATCGGTGAAAATGGTATTCTATCAACCATTCGACCCGGTACTATCCTGATTGATAACACCACCGCATCCGCTGAAGTTGCACGTGAAATTGCACAAGCCGCCAAAGCGGTTCAAGCCGATTTTCTTGATGCACCAGTTTCTGGCGGTGAAGCTGGCGCAGTCAACGGATGCCTGACGGTAATGGTCGGTGGTAACGCTGATGTGTTTGAAAAAGCCAAGCCTGTTATCGAATGTTATGCAAAAGCCAGCACCTTAATGGGCGATGTTGGCTACGGTCAAATTACCAAGATGGCAAATCAGCTTTGTATTGCAGGTATACTACAAGGTTTGTCTGAAGCGATTACTCTGGCTAAATCTGCCGGACTGGATATTGAAAAAATGACCGATGTACTGAAACACGGTGCGGCAGGTTCATGGCAGATGGAAAATCGGGCTGTCACGATGGCACAGGACAAGTTTGACTTTGGTTTCGCCATTGACTGGATGCGTAAAGATCTCGGCATCTGCTTTGATGCAGCAGAGAAACTGGGGGTTGATCTGCCACTGGCTAAACAAGTTGATGAAAAGTATGCCGAGCTGCAAAAGCGCGGCTTTAATCGCGCCGATACCTCAGTACTGATTAAGCAGTTTGATCAACAATAAACACGCTCAAAAAGCATCTATTTATATAACGAGGAAAATAATAAGCCGTCACTATCAATGACGGCTTAAATATCAGCTCATGATCAATAGCTCCTCCGCAGGAGCTATAACAGATGAGTAAAATTACAGCGTAATAAAAATACCCGCTAGCGCAGCACTCATCAGGTTAGCCAGGGTTGCAGCCAATACCGCTTTGAAGCCAAGGTTTGCGACATCGCCGCGACGCTCAGGAGCCATCACCCCGATAGAACCAATCTGAATCGCTATCGAGCCAATATTAGCAAAACCACACAGGGCAAAAGTAATAATAATCTGGCTCTGAGATGAGAGGGTTTCCTTCACATTAACAAAATCAAGAAATGCGACAAACTCATTCAGGATCAATTTCTGACCAATGAATGCACCCGCTTGCAGCATTTCACTCGCAGGTACGCCAATCACAAAGGCCAGAGGCGAGAAGATATATCCCAGAACACCTTGCAGTGTCAGGTTGCTCATACCAAACCATTCACCAACCATTTCAAGACCAGCATTGGCCATTGCGATAACACTGACAAAAGCAATCAGCATCGTACCGATAGCAACCGCGACTTTCATCCCGTTCATGGCACCCGCAGCCAGTGCATCGATTGCATTGCTATGCTCGCTGGTTGCCATTTCAATATCCGTTTGCTCAACGGCAACGTTTTGCTCGGGCACCAGGATCTTAGCCATTAGCAAACTACCCGGCGCGGCCATAAAACTTGCAGCAATCAGATATTTTAAATCAACACCAAGACCAGCATAACCACCTAGCACACTGCCCGCGACAGAAGCCATACCGCCAGTCATTACGGCAAAGAGTTCTGAACGGGTCATTTGAGGAAGAAAAGGTTTAACCAGAAGCGGTGATTCGCCTTGAGAAAGGAAGATATTGCCCGTTGCAACTAATGATTCTGCACGGCTGGTACCCAAAAACTTCTGAATGCCACCACCGATCACTTTGATCACCCATTGCATCACGCCAAGATAATAAAGAAGAGAAATTAAAGCACTGATAAAGATAACAAGAGGAAGGACGCGAATTGCAAAAATGAAACCGGACGTTGCAAGATCACCAAACAGAAACTTGATCCCTTCATCCGCGAACCCCAGTACGCTGGCGATACCACGGCTCATCGCCCCCAACGCTTTTTGCCCAGCGGGTACATACAGTACCAAAGCGGCAAAACTTGCTTGTAAGAACAAGGCTCCGCCAACGGTGCGCCAGTTAATCGCTTTACGGTTCTCGGAAAAGACCCAAGCGCACACTACCAGTACCAAAATACCGGCCATACTAATTAACAACTGCATTATTTCGTCCTACTGCTTTTCTTAAATGGATATCGAAAAATGAAGGTGTTACTGCTTGTTGTCATTGGGGAACATAAGCTTTCAGGAAAAAAGCAAACATAGGAGGGATCCAAGCAATAACGCTTAGACAATAAGGATCTGTCCGCCCAAACAAACAACATACAAGTCACCTTGATAACAAGCTAAAAATCATGCCGGTCCAACTCCGTGGGTCGTTCACATTTCCCTGGTGACAGCTTGTAACTAAGGTGGCTGAACTCAATGGTTCTGGCCGGAAGGGGAGTATATAGAGATCTAGATCACATTAACAATCCAAAACGGCGTTTTTAGTGTGCTCTGGATTCGAATGGATGGTTTGCAAGCAAATATAAAGCAATAAGCTCAATATTTGACTTTTCACTAACGATGTTCCTATTTTGTTTTGACAGTCCATATAGCGCAACAGGGAGAACACCGTTCTCCCTGTTATTCATTTTATGACACGTTAGCGACCATCAGAGTGTTAGAATCTGTAATCGACAGACCATACAACTTGCTGTGAATAATCAATTTTAGTGTTATTTTCACTGTAGTCCTGGTCAAGATAACGGTACGCTAATTCAGTTGACCAGCTATCATTAATTTCATACATCGCGCCTACCTGACCACCCCATACAAAGTCTGTTGAGCTTTTACTGGCAATCTCGCTATCAGCAAAACCAGCCGATACACCTGCGAATAAGTTCACTTGTTGAGCTAGCGGTATCAGGTAATCGTAAGATGCTAATAACATGTCTTGTGATGATTTATCCATGTAGCTATAGGTACCCATTACACGGTGATGATCATTGATAATCGCACCACCACGTAACTGATAAGTCGCATCTTCTCCGTTTTGATCATGGGTTCCTTTCACTTCGTCTTGCTGGTAACCGACACCACCACCAACAAACCAATCAGCGTCAGCCGCGAAAGCCGGAAGTGCAACCGTTGTAGCCAAGATTAACGATGAGATTGCTGTGAACTTTTTCATGAATCACTCCTGCCTGTTCTTTATATAAGGTACAGATTAACGTTGTTATCTGCTGTACTTCGTTTCGTTGATGATTACTCTACACAAGGAAACTGAACCTAAGCTTAAAATAAAAAACATTGTTTTATATCTGAATTTAAGCTGAACATCGCTCACGGAAATAGCAGGAAAGGGACTACAGTTTGTTAGTAATTAATTTAAATAAAAAACAACACTGACTCAAAAAATCTACGGTTAAAATTGACAGTTCGCGGCAGCAAGGCATTATTGTACATCACGCCGTACATAGCCGATTTAACTAAGACCATTCTCGCTGGTACGGAATGTGCCGTTATGTAAACGGCAATAATTGAAGACTATCACTCCAGTTCAGGGCATTTTTACTATGGCAGGAATCCACTTCCCCACCTCTTTGCTTTCCGGTCTAAAAATTTCCGGGGTAAGTGCTGCTATCATGCTCACCAGTTTGAACACAATCAGCCTTGCACACGCCAACCAGTATGTATCAGAGCTCAAGCTACTGAACTACACCGACTCCTATGGCAATATCACACTCCGTAATACCACAAATATCGAGCTACCCGATCCTATGGTAGTTAATGGCAATCTGAATTTAGAAAACAGCCGTATCCAGCGCCTGCCAAAAAAACTGGTCGTAAAAGGGAATCTCAATCTGGCTTATAGCTCAGTGACCCGACTTCCTCTAACATTGAAAGTCGACGGCTATATTAATCTTGCCCATTCTCAGATTACCTACCTGAATAATGGTCTAAGGGTCAGAGGGGATTTGAGCCTGATGGGAACGAAACTGACACAACTTCCCCCTTATATTTACGTCGGCGGTGATTTATATCTGGCAAATACGGCAATTACTGAACTGCCAAAATTTCTGGTTGTACAAGGGAGTATCTATTTGGGCGGAACGCAGATAGCATCGGTGCCAGAAAAAGCCTCTATCGGGGGTAAAATCTATCAATAACGAGCCTTAGTAACTCAACGTATTGACAAATATTGCGTTCAGCTTACACAAGTAAGATGACCGTTTATCTAGCGCCGAGAAAAAACGTTCTGCAATGTAATTTATCAGCGGGGGATCTGCATTAAAGCGGGTACTTTTTATTTAGCCAGAAACACCGATTTGGTTCTGCATGCTCCTGGCTACTGGGATACTAAAGATTCTCTATAATGACCTTCAGTTGGTTGTTCTAAAACACATCATATCGCTTTAGCGAATTTTCAATCAGTTAGATTTTGTTTTAGTTGTTTTATTTTGGTAGTAAAACCACTTTCTACGGTTTTGACTTTTCATATAACACCTCTCATTTTAATCAATGAGTAAGCTTGATATCACTAATTAAATACCGTTCTCACTCTCTTATTTGCTCTACTATAACCAGGTAATTATGACGAACATATTACGACCAGGTGAAAGTAAAACGATCTCTACATTCCAATCAAAATTAGCCGACTGAAAAACGAACAGGAATGAATGATCAATGAGATATTTTTCGTGGAAGTGATGCTAAGAAGTTACCTTATTTGAATGGATTAAGGTAAACCATATTCTCTAATAAATTTCACCTGACGATTTATATCTCAAAACCAATATAAAAGCCTTTATGCTCTTTTACAAGTATCATTTGTAATATTTTTGTGATTCATGTCGATTTTTTTTGCGCCCGCCTTGTCGAGTTATATCTGATTTTGTAGATAAAAACGTATTCTATCAATGCATAGCTCTATACTCGAATCTTTTGATAAAACGTAAAAACCAGAGACCCACCATAAAAACCAACAATCTCACTAATCCTCTGATTTTTAAAAAAATGCCAGAAATGATTCACTCCAAAACCTTGACACTTGTTTACATTTTGCTAGCATTCTTATCACAGCATGAAGAGAGGGGGAGGAAGGATAATGACCATCCACACCATCACATTAGAGCAAACAGCTAATGTGCCAAAAGACATTCTATTTCACCTGCTCTCTGACCATGAAAACTTAGGCCGTTTTTTTAATGCTGAGTTTTCATTAGTTAGGCAAGGAAAGCCTGAGACCAATGGAATCGGTGCTATCAGAGAAGTCACCACTGGCCCATTTACTTTTCAAGAACAAATTATCGATTACAAGGAAAACGAGCACCTCCACTACAAAATCATCCAAGGTGGCCCAGTCAAAGAACACGGTGGCTGGATCCGCTTTCAAAGCATTAACGCTAACCAAAGCCTGATTCATTATCGGATTAACTTTTCGCCAAAGATCAAAGGTACAGGTTGGCTTATCAAATATTTATTACAAAAAGACACCAAAAAAGCTTTATCGCATATTGCCCAACTTGGAGAATCTGAATGGCAACGCTGAGTGTGCTAACCATCAGAGATGACCTCGTACTGACGGGATTTCATCTGAGATGTCGCTCCACATCGCTCCAAACCACTTCAAAAAACAAAGTACAGCGAGAGCTCATTGGCTTCTAGTCTGTCAGCCATTTGAATCAATCGTCCTTTCACTGTGTTTCACCTAAAAATAATAGGAATGTCATACTTTCCGGTTAAATTATTTGAGTACATCTTTGATCTGGTGAATATTATTCAACGTGTGAAATCGATTTGATAACCACTAGGTATTAAATTGCAACCTTACACTCAGGGATGAACTCATGGGACAACAGCCTCTTTTGACAACAGAAAGGCTTATTTTACGACCACTCCAGCTTTCCGATGCCAATAAAGTCCAGCTATTGGCTGGAGATCAAAGTATTGCTAACGGTACAATCAATATTCCTCACCCTTATGATGATGGCATGGCCGGCCGGTGGATTGGCAAGCATCTGGCGGGTTGGCAAAGTCAGGAATCCGCTATTTACGCCATTACTCTCAAGTCGACCTATCAGCTCATCGGGTGCGTTGGGTTGCATAACATTTATGAACGAAAAGCCCAACTCGGCTACTGGATTGGCGTACCATTCTGGGGACTGGGATTCTGTACGGAAGCTGCTGAACGCGTCACTGAGTTTGGTTTCAAACGACTCAATTTAGACGTTATCTACGCCCAGCATTTAAGTCGTGATCCTGCACCTGGAAAAGTAATGCAGAAAATTGGTATGCAGCATATCACCACAAAAATCGATGCAACTAGGGTTAATATGATCACTGAAAATTTAGAATATTATGAACTCAATACGATGACAGAAACGGAAAGTCATCACTGTTAAATTAGATCGGTATTCGTTCTGTTTGCAATACATCGTTTTTATTTATTAACAGAAATAAACTATTGTTTTACCTGCCATAGCACAGTTCTCATCGGTTATATCAATTAGGATTATTGCTATCAACTTTCTTCACCATTGGTGTTTACATGATCCATTGTGACTATTTGGTCATTGGTGCAGGTATTATCGGTTTAAGTACCGCCTATGAGTTGCAGAAGCGGCAACCAGAATGCCATGTCGTTGTGGTCGAGAAAGAAATGGCTCCGGGCTTTCATCAAACCGGCCATAATAGTGGTGTCATTCATGCCGGGGTTTATTACACTCCTGGCAGTTTAAAAGCTCAGTTCTGCCGACAGGGTAATATCGCCATCAAACAGTTCTGTCAGCAACATCAAATTCCATTTGATGAATGTGGCAAGCTCTTGGTCGCAACAACGCAGCTCGAACTGAAACGAATGCATGATCTGGCTGAACGAGCAGTGTTGAATGATATTGAATTTAAGATCCTCGATCATGCTGAGCTGGTGCAAAAAGAGCCTAATATCATAGGGCTTGGTGCTTTGTTGATCCCTGCGACGGGTATTGTCGATTACCGACAAATATGCCTGAAACTGGTTAAGTTAATTAAACAAGCCGGAGGCCAAGTACTGTTCAACCACCAAGTAACCTCAATTGATGAAACGAACCATGGCGTAAACGTTGTGGCTAACGATGTCACACTGCGTTGCAATAGATTACTTGCCTGCGGCGGACTGATGGCAGACCGTATCGTTAAGCTACTCGGTGATAAACCCAAGTTCCAGATCATTCCTTTCCGTGGTGATTACTACCAACTGCCTGAAAGGCATAATCAACTGATAAGTCACTTGATATATCCTATTCCTGATCCGGATTTACCTTTCTTAGGCGTTCACCTTACCCGCATGATTGATGGCAGTGTGACCGTCGGACCCAATGCCGTTATTAACTTCTCACGCGAAGGCTATAATAAACATAGCGTACACCTTAAAGACTGCACTGAAATGCTTGCTTTCCCCGGTTTCAGGAAAGTAATTCGTCATCACTTCCGCTCTGCTTTAGCAGAATTAACAAATAGCTTCTGGAAGCCCGCATATTTAAAGCGGGTACAAAAGTATTGTCCTCAGTTAAAACTGACTGATTTACAACCTTACCCGCCTGGTATTCGCGCTCAGGCTGTCGATAAGAAGGGGTTATTAATTGATGACTTTATCTTCCACCACACTGAACGATCTTTAGTTGTCTGTAATGCCCCTTCACCGGCCGCAACCTCATGCTTTCCGATTGCTAGCTATATTGTTGATCAACTGGATATGTAATTGGGATTCTGCATAGTGTTGGTTTAACCGAATAGTTATATCGGTCATCTATATCGTATTACATCAATCATTAGCCCTTTCATTTTATAAAACGAACTTTAATTACGACCTTTTTATAAGAGACAGTATTAAACAAACTATAAGTGATAATTCTTCATCGGAAGAATTATATATATAACATTTAGTTACATATAGAAACCAGCCTTTATTTCCAAATAATTCATTACAATAGGACAATTAAAAACTTCCTTATAGAAAAAACTTACCGTATTACTAACGATATGACTATACTCATATCGATAGTGATGTAATAAGCAACAGGCATGATTAAGCAAAATTTGAGAATTGCTTTATATGCATATAGATGACCAAGCTTATTTAAAGTCACAGTTTTTGGTCTAACCGTTTGTTATTAAGCATCTTTAATTTTAATTAGCTTTTTTGAAATATATTTGTGAACAATAGGTCTTATTAAATGATTGTAGACAAATATACTTATAACAAATTGGTATTTACTGCCAAACGATGAGGTGAAGATTATGTCTAGCTTGAAAGTACTAACAGCCACAGCTGTGATTCTAATGTCTTCTTCAGCATTTGCGGACATCAGAGTTGCGGACACTCATAACGGCGCTTGGGTTACTATCACTGAGAATGGTAAGCCAGCAGCCAATGCTTCAGTTTCTGTAGCGAATGTTCCCCAACAAAAACAAAGCTACCAAACTGATGAAAATGGTCGAGTTTTCATTCCATTAACACTGGAAAGCTCGCGTTCCGTTAAATACAAAGCAAAAACTGAAACAGGTAAGGAATCATCTCGTTTTGCATTCCACTCTACCAACAAATAATTACTAATCCCAAGCCCCATAGCCTATCTTATGGGGCTTACTTTTTTTATCCATGTCATCGCGACGACTCAAATCCCTTGAGAGTACCAGCCCCAAACCTATTACTTGCAAAAATAAAGCTAGATTTCTAAGGCGTGAAATATATTTCATTTCATCTGAATATAAGTCACTTAAATCCAAGTTTTCCAGATATAGATGGTTTATTTTATCTCTCAGTTCAAGTTGTACCTCATTTAATTCAACCATTAATGAAGAAACCCCATCGAGTGATAGTATTGAAATGTCATTTTTTATCCAATAGTTTAAATCACTTATCACTTGCTGCATAATTTCAGGTGCTAACGGTTTATTCATTGAGTCACTATTTACCATCAGGTCTAAAACATGCTCACGTTTACGCTCAACAGTTTCAACTTGTTGCCATATCAGTGTAATTAATTTGTCATTATCAGCTTGTTTTTGGATAAAGGCGTTTGCCTGACGAGTTGCATCATCAATATAAAAATTGGTCATCAACGCTGATACCACATTTAACAGCAAGCCTGTGCCAACTAAGGTCCACGTCGGTATGGTTAACGCCTTTTTCAATTTCATCTTCCTGTACCTACGGCAGAGTACTTCAAGTATGGCAAAAATTTTCTCCACTATTCGCGTAAACATCATCAAAATTTATATTCCAACTGACAATGTCGGTATTACTGGCTGTACACCTGTAACTATCGCTGAAGATGAACTAGATTGTAAACTCGCACCATCTGGATACAGGCCCTTTTCTTACGGAGTTCGCTAGCCAATGGATACAAAACTCATTAGAAATACTCAGACCATCTTACTAACCGGTACTGATCAGGAAAGTAAGCGTCTGGAGCTCAAACGCTATTTTAATCAAACATGGGCCCTGTATGAATCACTGTTTGAAGTCGTTAACAACGATGACGCCTATTTTAAAATAGCGGAGCCACTCCGCCACCCTCTGATCTTCTACTTTGGTCATACCGCAACTTTCTATATCAATAAGCTAAAGCTTGGAAAATTCATAGAGCATCGGATAAATCAACACTTTGAATCAATGTTCGCCGTCGGTGTTGATGAGATGTCGTGGGATGATCTTGATGACACACACTATCAATGGCCGTCTGTAGATGCAGTTAGAAAGTATCGAAATCAAGTTCATCAAAGGGTTAATGCATTTATAGATGAAATGATACTTGAATTACCAATCAGTCAATCTGATCCAGCCTGGATTATTTTAATGGGCATTGAACATGAGCGTATTCACCTCGAAACCTCCTCAGTGATTATTCGTCAGCTCCCCCTCGACGACGTTAGCCCTCACCCTGAATGGGCAGCCTGTACCGATAGTAGCGAAGCGAAGCCCAACCACCTTCTTCCTGTAGCAGGAAAGTCAATCACTTTAGGTAAGAAGCCGGATAACCATACCTACGGCTGGGATAACGAATACGGCGAGCAGAGCTTTACGGTTGAAGACTTTAAAGCCGCGAAATACCTGGTTTCTAATCAGGAGTATCTGGCTTTCGTGCAAGCAGGCGGCTATAACCAGCTTCGCTATTGGAACGAAGAAGGACAAGCATGGCTCGCTTATACAAAAGCGACAATGCCACGCTTTTGGCGTTACCGTGACAATACGTGGTTACAGCGTAACTTATCAGAGGAGGTGCCACTCCCCCTTAATTGGCCCGTTGAAGTCAATCAATTAGAAGCGAAAGCATTCTGTAACTGGAAAACTGAACAAGCTCAAACCACCATCCGCCTACTAACTGAAGCTGAATGGTCTATTTTACGCGAGAATATCACGACAGACTCACCGCAGTGGTCAGAAGCACCAGGAAATATCCAGCTCGAATATTACGCCTCCTCTTGTCCGGTTAACCGATTCGAGCACAACGGACTATATGATATTGTCGGAAACGTATGGCAATGGACAGAAACACCGATTGACGGCTTTAACGGCTTTCAAGTTCATCCTTTATATGACGATTTCTCTACCCCGACCTTCGATGGTAAGCACAACCTGATTAAAGGCGGATCCTGGATTTCAACGGGTAACGAAGCTACCAGCACCTCTCGTTACGCCTTCCGGCGGCATTTCTACCAACATGCCGGGTTCAGGTATGTGGAATCAAAGCAAGACCCTGCCACCATGGCCAGGGTGAATATTTATGAAACAGACGAGCTTATTTCTCAATACCTCGAATTTCACTACGGTACTCAATATTTCTCTGTTCCAAATTTTTGTATCAACGGTGTACAACAATGTCTGCAAGAAATTCAACTGGTACATACTGCCAAAGCGCTGGATATTGGCTGCTCTGTTGGCCGGGCCACTTTTGAATTAGCCAAAACCTTTGATCATGTTGATGGTATTGATTTTTCAGCGCGATTTATTCAGCAAGCCTATGTATTAGCCGAACATGGCGAAAAGCGTTATACCATTCGCACAGAAGGCGATCTGGTTGAATTTAAGAGTGTATCCATAGCACAACTGGGTTATGAATCTCTGATCCATAAAGTCAATTTTATCCAGGGTGATGCATGTAACTTAAAACCACAATATTCAGGGTATGATCTTATCTATGCATCGAACCTGATTGATCGACTAAATGAACCCAAACAATTTTTGGCGACCATCCACCACCGTATCAATAGCAGCGGCTATCTGGTCATAGCGTCCCCTTACACATGGCTGGAAGACTATACGGATAAAGATAAATGGTTAGGGGGAATTAAAGTTCACGGCGAAAACTTCACAACCTTAGATGGGTTAACTGAAACCCTGATCAGCAATTTTGAGCTCATCGCGGTGAAAGAAATCCCCTTTGTTATCCGCGAAACTAAGCGCAAATTTCAGTACACGCTCTCGGAAATGACAATTTGGCGAAAGCGTTAGTCTATCCTCAGGTGACTTGGGGATAGGTCATCGACGCTAGAACAAGAAACAGATATATTACGCTCTCCGTTATATTTGGTGCAGTGTAGAAAAATGAAAACACCTTGTATTGCAAAATGTAAGAACAATGAAGGGATTTGCATTGGCTGTTTCCGCACAATGGCCGAAATAGGAGAATGGCGTCATATGTCAGATAAACAACACAGTAGCAAAATAGATCAAATCAAAGGTATTCGGTCAACACACAGCTGTAGTCAGTGTGGTAAGCCAGCTTACTGTGACATTAGCGCAGGAAAATCAACCTGCTGGTGTTTTGAATTATCCAAGCGTAATACTTCAGCAATCAAGCCTGGCACCTGTCTGTGTCGTACATGCTTATCAGCTCTGCCACTTCTAGATTAGCCCCTTGGGATTGAGACAGATCAGAGATGTCGCTTTCATTCAGGTGAAGTAAACTTCTTCGGTCGTCGCTAGTATTGATATGCTAAAATTAGTACTAATTCTCTGATGAATAAGGCTTAAACGATGAAAAAGTGGCTACTGGCAGTTATAGTTGCGTCATTCTCGCTACTCGGTTGCGACAGCAATCCACCCAGCGGTTTTTCAGCAAAAAATATTCAGCGGAGTTGGGTGCTGACTAAAGTCGATGGGAAAGAGAGCAATATCACAGAACCCCGGGTCGCGCCGAATATGACAATTGATTCCGATTTAAAAGTCGCAGGTTTCGGAGGCTGTAACCGCTTCTTTGGCCAAGGTGAAATTGATGGCAGTAAATTCAGAATAACAGCGATGGGATCCACTAAAATGGCTTGCATTCAAGATGACCAAGCAACCATTGAATCGATAATGACTAAATCTCTTCAGCAATGGAGCAATGCCGCGCTTGAAAACGATACTCTCACGTTAACCTCTGAACAACACATCCTGACCTTTATGCCTGGCGAGGTTGCCGCTGACGAGCTGTAACAATAGATCACATTAAACTAAGAACACCGAGGCTCACGCAGAGTTACCAAGTTGGTAGCTTCGACTGGCCGACGACGACTGACTGGATCTGTTAGCCAAAATGAAAAACCACTGCCAAAATGCAGTGGTTTTTCCATGTTAAATGTCCATAATTGCCATGTTCTAGTGGCTGATGCTGATTATATAATTGGTCACGCTTGCTGTTCTAATTGATAAAGCTGAATTTCATGAAGTACCCGCTCCGTCAGCAATTCGCCCATTGCATCTTTGATGTTAACTTCCATTTGTGAAATTGCCGGGAATACAGATTTATGCATTTCTTCTACACACTCTTTTGGTACCTTCATACTCATCCCAAACTCAAACGACGCCAGTGATAAAAATTTTTCCATCCGCTCAATTATCACTCTTGCCATTTGGTGGTCGGCACCGATATCAAGCAGCTCTTGCTCGACAATTTGTTCGAGTTGCGTTAGCTCTCTTGGCTGCTCTTTTACTGGAAAAGCTATGATATTTGACATCTTATCCTCCAGATTCTATTTATGTGTAAAAATACTCCGCTAATACATTTTCTTTGTAACGTGCTGTAATTATCATCCTATGTGTATTTTTTATTAAAGAAAAGTTTAAATGACTATTTTTCTCAATAAAAAATACCTTCATCACTCTACCGTATCACTCTCACTTGTTTACAGGCAAAAAAAAGGATTTATTATCAACAACCTAATTAAAAACCAAATAAAACCTTTCATCATAATATGAAACTATGACGGATTTTTATTCAGCGTTTGTACTGTTAGCGAGACTAAAAAATACCACCATACATCAATTCATAGCAGTACAGCAATGAGTGCTATTTCCAGCGAATCTTGGTGAATCCTAATGCTTCCCCCTTTTTTTGTTAAAATAGTATAAGCTGATGAATGCTCAAACGTTTTAAAGTATAAGTCCCCCCTTACAGACTTGGAGAATCAAATGAAAAAAGCGCTATTATTAGTGGGATTACTGGCTGCAACAGCCCTGTTAGCTGGCTGCTCAGATGATGAAGTGGGTGATGTAAGCTTAGGCATATTCACCACTAAAGATATTAAAATCCAGACTTTCACCGACCCGGAAATCCCGGGGGTAACCTGCCACATCAGCCATGTTCAGGGAAATCTCGATTTAGCCGACCCTTCTGATATGGGAATTGCTTGCCGGCAAACCGGCTTTATTACCATGGACATGATGAAAAACGTCGACACCTCAAAAAACGGTGAAGTGGTTTTTAAAGCTTCGAAGAGTATTTTGTTTAAGACCCTGAAAATCCGTCGTATTTATGATAAAGATAGCAAAACTTTGATGTACCTATCCTACTCTACCAAGGAAACTCAGGGTAGCTACAAGCATTCACTGTCAACGGTTCCACTCTATGGCTCAGAAGCCTGGACAGAGATGATGGCTGCCGAGCAGGCTGCGAAACAACAATAATTCAAAATCAACGCAAGCCATAAGGGCATGACGGAAAAAGCGCCAGTGATTCTAATTAAAGAATGTGGCGCTTTTTAGCCGTTTGTCATTAAAGTCTAAAGCGTAACAGGCTCTGACTTACCCTGAGTGCGGCACATCAAACCTGCAGCAATCAAGCCGTAGACCAAGACCTGCAGCCATAGTTGACCCCACCAATTAATCACTTGCTCAAAGCTGGCTCCCATCTGATTTAACCTCAGGAAACCATTAATTGCAGGCGTTGACGGTACCAGTTGAGCCAAGGCATGAATGGGAGCCGGAATCGCTGATGCCGGCCAGATAAATCCGGCGGAGAAAATCAACGGGAAAGAGCTGAGCAGGACGATCAAGGTGGCCAATTCACGCCGCGGGATCAATTGACCAATGATTATTCCAAGGAAAATCACTGCCAGCAAGAAGGGAATGGTCATAGCAATCAGATCGGATATTGATGCCAGACGGTTAATTTGGTTGCTTGAAAAGCTGTAACCAAAGTAATAGGCCACCAATGGCAAGTATATCAGTACAAACAACGCCGCACGCACGACCATAACCTGCCATCCAGGATAGCGTAGCCAGTATCCCGTTAGCCCCTGCAGACGGTATTCATTCTGTCCGCCCCCGAGTAAAGCAACGGCAATCAATAACGTCTGATGCAGGATCAAGACGAATACCGCAGGTACAACGTAATTGATATAGCCCATGGTCGGGTTAAATACCGGTCGCATATTCAACGTCATGGCTGAAGACTGCTCTGAGGCAAGGGCAATATTATCTCCTGACATGACCATTCGAGATACCTTCGCTTTAGCTCCCAGCGTACCACCCGCTGTCGCTAACCCTTCCACGATGGTGCCGTAGACCAGAAAATAAGCCGCATCGCCGGCATAAGCCAAGGTCGGGCTTTTACCCAATAATAAATCACAGTAAAAGTTATCAGGGATCACCAATAAACCTTGCACTTTACCGTTAATAAGTAATCTCTTAGCCTGGTCGAGGCTGTATGCGTGCTGGGTGATCTTCACCTGTGGCGTCGCATCGACCATCCGTTCCAGCTCCCGGCTCAACTGGCTGTTATCGAGATTGACGACTGCCACAGCTTGCTCCCGTGGCAGTTGCTGAGTGTATGGGAGAGGATACAAAAACGAATAAATGATCACCCCGCCAAACACGGTAAATAACAGTGCCGGGTTGGTGAATACCGCATTCAGCTCGAACTTCAATAATGCGCGCCAATTCATTTCAGATCTCCAGTTTCAAGTTCAGATCGTCCGGGCTCACTTCGCATTCTGTCTCGAGCTTCAGAGCGTGCAAGTTTCTGTACTTTAAACATCACCGGAACAAGTGCCAGAGTGAAACCCATCAGCGCTGCGAGATGAGGTATTACCGCCAGCAACGACGCGCCGTAGTTCACTTGCTGAATCTGAATTTCAATATAATGACTCACAGGCAACATCGCTCGCCATAATTGCGCCAGAAGCGGCATATCGCTGACTGGAAAGGTGATCCCCATGAACGCAAAAGCCGGGGCCGTGAAACCGGCAACTAAACTCATTGCACGAGTAGTGTCCAGTGGCAGCATGAAGAAAAGCGCTCCCATACTTTGGCAGGCAATCACCATCGTTAACTGGGCAAACATTAAAATCAACCAGCTACCCCGCATTGGCCATTCCAGTAAGCCATACAAGCCCCACAGGAATAGCCCCCCCTGAACCAAAAATAAGACCGTATAAGGTGCTAATTTGGCAAGCAGATTTCGTACCGGATGAGCGGCCAGCCAAGGTTGGATCCCCTGCTGGCGGAACTCTGCGGCCATGGAAAGTACCGTGGTGGCCACGATCACAATCTGCCAGATAGCCGGTATCGCTGTCGATGCTAAAAACTGACCATAGTGGTTGTTACTGTTAAACAACGGCGTGATCTGACTGCGAACCGGCACCGCCTGCCCCAGAGCCAGGCGCGGAACCGGTGCACCATCCGCCATATTTTTTACTGTATCAATGGCTGCCGTATAGGTTCCTTGGGCCTGATTCATTGCAGAGTTTATTAACTTACCAATCAAGAGGAACTGACTGTTGTAAAACGCCGTCACATCTGGGACTCGCCCTAGAATGGTCTCTTTTTCTAGCTCATGAGGGATCACTACTAGCGCGTAAATATCGCCATTTCGCAGTGCCTTACTGCCCTGTGCGACCGAATGAAACTGCTGTGTCACCTCAAGAGTCGGACTGGCGTCATAGTAACGCACCAGTCCGCGAGACATCCGGCTATGGTCAAGATCAACGACACCAATCGCCAGATCCCGGGCGATGCCCGCAGAAAAAATGGCCCAAATCGAGACAAACAAGACGACAGGGAGCCAAAACAGTAATGCCTTCAACCAACCATCAGCTGTCAGTATTCGCCACTCACGTTGGAGCTGTGGAGTTAACGCCATGGGATCTCTACTCTACTATCACACTCATGCCGACTCGCAGGCCGTCTATTGGCTGCGAAGGACGAGCTTCAACTTCAAAGGTTCGCATATCAAAGCCTTGCGCTACATCGGTAGCACGCCAGGTTGCAAAATCCCCCATCACGGAAACATGACTCACTTTAAACGGATAGCGCTCATCGCCCAGAGCAGGAATAGAGACGCTCAGTTCTGCCCCCTGGTTATAGGCTGTTAACTTGTCTTCACGGACATGGAAAACAGCCCACGCATCTTTCATGTCAATGACACTGACAACCGGAAAGCCTTGAGGCGCCAACTCACCATCATGCAGCAAGATCTGAGTCACTTCACCGTTGTGCCAACTCTCGACCCTGGTATCAGCCGCGTAAGCTTCGACCTCAGCAACCGCCCCTGCCGCCATACGTACTTTCTCATTCGCGGCCCGCTTAGTCTCCACGCGGGCACCTTCTTGTGCCATTCCGAACATCTGATACGCAGCACGTTCGGTATAGCGAGCAGCTTGCCACTGAGTGTAGGCTTCATCACGTTTCTGCTCAGCGAGCACACCATCTTTGTAAAGGTTATCAACCCGTTTGTATGTTTTCTCCATCAAAGAAGAAGCCGATTTGGCTTTCTGCCATTGATCGCGGGCGGCTTCAATTTCCTGGCTTCGAGCGCCATTTTCTGCTTGTGCCGCCATTGCCCCGGCCGCTTGTTCGCCAGCTTTAGCCTGTTCCAGTCTGGCATCCAGTTCCGGGCTTAGCAGCGTAAAAATCAGTTGCCCACGTTCGATCTGCTCGCCTTTTCTTACCAGTACCTGATCGATACGACCCGGTACTTTCGACGATATACTGTATTGCTGAGCTTCAATCTGACCTTGCATACGCTCAGGCTGAGGCTGGTAAGCCTGCCAGAAGGTATAACCAACCCAACCGACTAGCGCTGCCGCGGGAATGGCCACAGCGAGTGACTTAAACTTACTCATTATTTAACCTCTAGACCTAGATATTGTTGATACTGATTGAAACTGTTTATCTCACCGCTTAACGCCAGCAAGCGCGACAGTGAAATCACATATCGGTAAGCAGCCGCCAGTCGCTGAATTTTGACACCCGCCTGAAACATTTCAGCGTCAACGACATCAAGTGATGTAGATAAGCCCTGGCTAAAGGCTTTTTCACGCAACCGAACATTTTCTTTGGCCAGCGTCAGGCTTGACGCCAGTCCGCCGTACTCTTCCAGCGCCTGACGCGCTTCTCGATAGGTTTTCTCAACCAGTACCGATAAATCCTGCTCGGCCTGGGCACGCAGGTAGTTCACCTGTTTGACCGCGCTATGAGCAGCCTGTACTTTGCCTGAACGGCCTGAACGATCTAGCAGGGGAATGCTGACGCCAACCCCGACCGCCCAGTCTGGGGCTGTTTTCGCAGCAAGAGTATCGTCTTCATGAAGGCTGTAATTGCCATACAAAAACACTTCCGGATAATACTTACCCTGCTCGACATCAATTAAACCGTTCGCTTGTTTTTTCTTGGCGTCGAGAATATGTAAGCCGGGATAGTCAGCCAGCGTCTTATCAATAAATGCCGTCATTGGCGGTAAGGATTCATTGGTAAACAGACCAGAGGATGGCATTGCAGGGGTAGTCAGTTTTAATAATTTGGTTAACGCAACTTGAGCTATTTCCATATCACGCGCCGATTTCTGACGCTCTACACGAGCTTTATCATAAGAGGCTTCAGCTTGGAGACGCTCAACTTTGGCAATCTGCCCTTGCTGCTCTAGCTTCCTGGCATAATCTAAATGCTTCTGCAGACCTTGCTCAATATCGATACGGGTTTGCAGCACCTGCTCGGTTAACACGACACCAAAATAAAATTTGGATAAGTCTTCAAACGTTGCCTGCTGCTTCATTGCCAGCAAGTGCTTCGCTTCTTCCGTCTGACCTTTGGCGATATCTTGCGCCGCAGTGATTCGACCGCCGGTAAATATCGGCCATATCGCACGAATCGAGCTGGTAAATATATCGCGATCTGTTAACTGAGAGGTGAACTGTCGATCTAGGTCAGCAGGATTGATCCCTACTGATTGCAATAAGTGCTGCAATTTGGGGTTAGCCGCAATCGCACCGCCTGCAGGCATACTCCCTAATAAATCTGAAGGGGCGATCTCTATCGGCTTATCTAAGCGCGTATAGTTAGCGGAAACACTCAGCTGCGGCAGATATAGATCGCTGGCCGCATCTTGCAGGTTCCCAGCTCGCTCAACATTGGCTCGTTCTGCAGCTAATGCATCATTGCCGGTAACGACCGCCTGCCATGCTTCAGCGAAAGTCACCGGTGCCGCGTGAAGGCCCGGTGATAATACTAAAACAGCAGCAAGAAACGGCTTTGCCACTCGTGGCTTTATTCTCATTGTTAAACCCTTATAAGCCTTTATCTTTGGCTGATTCAAGGCTATTTTAGAGTTTTAACTCTAAAATTCAACTTAACAATAGAGACGAAGTAGTGCAAAGCGTCATATCCATCCTTTCAATCACCTTATTGAAACTAGAATATTAATATATTTAATTAAATTTCAATAACTTAAATAAGAATAAAAAGATAGGTAAGGGGTGAGGCGTTTTAAAAAGAAAAGTTAACACCCTATCGGAAAGAAATTGTTTGAGTCAATCAAGCAACAATCTATGACAGAAAATAGAAGCACTATGGATTAAAAATGGCCTGCAATAATACAGACCGCTTTCATATTGTTCTTCTGTTAGCTTAACAAGCAAGGCTTATTAGCGATTTACCAAACAACCACTCAAGCTCTTTTCCACAGCCTTCACCGAAACGTTCCTGACAGAGACTGTACAGGCGATCAATACCACGCGATGCAAATTCATGGGACGTATCTGCCGTCACAATATGATGGAACAACAAGCGTAATATAGCACAGAATTTTTCATCCCTCAGAGCCTCAACCCAGCTGGTTACAAATGCATCAAGGTCTTGTTCCAATTCTAACCTTTCAACAAATAGAGAGAAAATACGTCCATCCAGCGCATTAGAGAAGTCTTGTTTTTTAGGGAAGTGGTGGCTGATACCGGTACGTGAAATCCCTGTCTGGTTACTTAACGTGGTGTATGACATTTTATCATAACCCAAGGTTAGTATCTGATCGACCACTGCATCCATGATCGTCTGAATCGTTTTCTCTGTATCTTCTTTACTACGCTTCGGCATAATGAATAGACTCTGATCTTAAATTTTTTATCAACAATGTCACTTTCAAGCAAATAGTCCGAAAGGCTACTGTAACGGTTTCATTGTCAGTCTGGTCTGACTAGTATCACAAAATACAATTCCGCTAACCAGCGTTCCGATCATTATTATCATCTTTTCCATACGCCAAGCTGAATAAAAGCCAAAAGATAACAAAATACTCGCCCCA
The DNA here is from genome assembly GCF_057456235.1 of Photobacterium sp. Taxonomy (NCBI): domain Bacteria; kingdom Pseudomonadati; phylum Pseudomonadota; class Gammaproteobacteria; order Vibrionales; family Vibrionaceae; genus Photobacterium; species Photobacterium sp. The sequence goes on from NZ_JBVCPH010000005.1 coordinate 226,034, forward strand.
CATCATACTTTGAAGAAATCAACCATCCCCAAACCACCTCAAGCTGAGAGTCGTCTTGAGTGTCACCGCCGCTTTCGTTTCACGTCATAGTAACTGCCTAGCACAGATCATCGTGGCTGAGTGGTTGAGAGGCTGAAAAAGGAGCGTCACTGACCGTCTTTATAAAGTCATCCCAATAAAAAACAAAAGAGCCAAGATAAAATGATATTTCTTTCGCTAAAAGTACGATTGTATCCCAGAATCATAAATGAGATTGGTGTGGTCAATGTCCAGAAAGCGAACATCAAAACAAACCAACGGCACATTTACCTCAACACATATGAAACATGGTGATAACATATGCAATTATTTCAAAAGCTCGTCATTGAGCACAAAAAATAATATAAGCGTTTAAATTTTCCCTTGTATTTCGGGCAGATGGCGCAACATCACCAACATGGCTGGGGTGTTACTCCACTAATAGCATGAAATCTGGTCAAAATTTAAACTTGACGGGTCAGTTCTTAGAGCCTTTACTTTAACAGCATCATAACACCACAAGGATGGGACTAATATGACTTTACCTCTGCCCACGGAACGCTTAAGAGAGACACTTATGGCTCAACCATTACCTCACGAGATGATTTTAAAATGGGCCAAAGAACGTCCGAATGAAGTCTATCTGCGACAGATTATTGATAGAAAATTCGTTGATTTCACTTATGCCGACGTAGCCGATAAAGCACTTCGTCTTGTTAGCGCTCTACGCAATATGGGGATCCAGCCCGGCGATCGGGTAGCATTAATGTCAAAAAACTGTGCTGAATGGTTTATTACTGACTTTGCACTCATGCTGGGTAGTTATATCAGTGTTCCCATTTTTCCAACAGCAGGCCCTGATACGATCGAACATTGCACCACGCATAGTGGATCTAAAGTGCTCATTATCGGTAAACTTGACGACACGAAAGCAATTGACTCCGTATTGGCTAAATATCCCGGCCTTCCAACGATAGCTTTCTCCTATCCCGGAACCCCGGAGTGCACCCACAAATTTAATACACTCGTCACTGAAACCCCTCCAAGTGAAGAACGTCCAAAACATGCTCAAGATGCCCTGATGTCGATTGTTTATACATCAGGTACATCAGGCTTGCCTAAAGGGGCAATGCTGACTTACGGTTCATTTGCCTGGACGACACAACGCCTGGTTGACCATATCGGCATGCAAGATGGCGAACGACTATTTTCTTACCTGCCTTTAGCCCATATTACTGAACGCGTTTATGTCTTCGGTACATCAGTCATGGCGGGGATTCAGGTCGCCTTCCCTGAATCGCTCGATACCTTTATCGAAGATGTCAAAATGTACCGACCTACCCTCTTTATCTCAGTCCCTCGGCTGTGGACGCTGTTCCAGCAGCGTATCTTAGATAAGCTGCCTCAAGCCAGACTGAATATTTTGCTTAAGATCCCGTTCATTTCCGGTGTTATCAAACGCAAGCTCGCTAAAGGTTTAGGCTTAGATAAAGCACGTATGCTCGGGTGTGGCTCGGCTCCTGTATCCTCTGCTCTATTACGCTGGTATGAAAACATCGGCCTGAATATCACCGAAGCCTGGGGACTGACCGAGAATTTTGCTTACAGCACCATAAACCACCCGTTCCGCAGTGACAAAGTTGGCACAGTCGGTAATGCTGGTCCTGGGGTCGAGATTAAAATCGCCTCTAATGACGAGATCCTTGTTCGCAGTCTCGGCCTGTTTTCTGGCTATTACAAAAATGAAAAAGCGACCAAGGAAATTTTCGATGAAGATGGTTGGTTACATACCGGTGATATTGGCTCTCTTGACGAAGACGGCTACCTCACCATTCAAGGTCGTATTAATGACAACTTCAAGACAGCCAAAGGTAAGTTTGTCGCCCCCGTTCCCATTGAAAAACGCTTATTCGAATTGAGCAACATTGAAACAATGTGTGTAATAGGCTCTGGTATGCCTTTCCCTATCTTATTGGCGATCCCACATGAGTTCCCTCACTTCGACCCTGCCCGTTATGAACATAAGATCCAACGAGTAATCGAAACCATTAATAGCGAACTGGAATCCCATGCGAAAATCAAAGGGGTACTGATGGTAAAAGAGCCATGGACGGTTGAGAATGGCATACTCACTCCGACGCTTAAGATCAAACGTCATATCTTAGAGAAAAAATACCATGACTTAGGAGCCAACTGGCCAAAAGACAAGCTGATCCAGTGGGAGGAGTAATTCCCTAAACTCTCTCTATGCCCCGCCCGACTATAAAGCCACCGAATGGTGGCTTTATGATATACGGTATTAAACAAGACTAACCTCAACCATCATCGCGAACACTAATCCAGCTAAAACTGAATCGCCACGACTTCGTAAAATGACTTTTAGCTTCATTAAAATAGAGTTCATTACACAAAAAATTTAACCATAAAATCTAAAAAACCCATAAATATAAATGTAACCTTAAGAGATAATAAAAACAAAACCATCAATTAAAAGTCATTAATTATTCAACTATCACTTTCATGGAAATAACAAAATCATTAGATTCACTCTACATTTTCATTCAACATCCATTGCTGTGATATAACTCCAAACTTCTTGATTATCTTCCCATTTAAATAATAACCACCAAACAAAAACAAACCAAGTCATTGTAATAAAAGAAATAAAAACAAAAACACCGCGGAGAGAATTGTCTTTACAGAGCCCTGCCATATGCAATAGCATTGCACACACTTAAAGGATTAAAGAATCAAAATAACTTTCAGCTAAAATTTATAATTACATATGGAATTCGATAATATTATTTTATCGCCCTTTACCGATGGCGATAAGGCTGGCACGGATCTTAAATATGATGAACGTTTCGAAAATATTGAGAATGAAGTCAATAAAGATAATAGCTTATATTCAGGCTCTTATAGCGACTGGGAAAAAATAAAAAATCAAACATCTGTTTTATTACAATCTGAGACAAAAGATTACCGACTATTAAACTGGTATCTAAGATCAGAGTATAAAATCAACGCCAGCCTGAAAGGATTAATTTCAGGTGTCAGAATTCTTGGGGCCTTTTTTTCAGCATTTGGAGAACTAGCCTATCCTTTGAGAAAAAGGACGCAAATAGGTGTTGTCACTAACTACATAACATTTATCGACACTGAGTTCGGTAAATACCTCGAACAAGCCTCGAAATCAGACCTGGAGCTTGCAATCGAGGTGTTTAGCCACACCGATGAAATGATTGAAATCTTATATCCAAATGAGGTTCCAGGCTTATTACCATTAATAAAAAAGGCAAAAACAGCACTCAGACGCATCGCCATTGACACGCAAAAAACCAATACACAAGAAACAAAAGCTGTAACTCAAACGATAAATATCGGTTCAACTCTGGGGCAGCGGCAATCTCAAGATTGCGAAATATCCAGCAACGAGGATGCGAATAAAGCACTGCGACAAATACAGGAAATTTCTCGCAAAATATCTCACTTTTGGCTAACAAAAAAAATTGGTGATTCAAGAGCATACAAATTAAATCGTACCTTGACCTGGTTGAACATTTTACAAGCTCCAAAAGGAAACCTCGACGGTGCCACGCCTTTAAAGCCAGTTCCATTAAGTAAAACACAACACTATGACAATCTGTTTAACGACCAAAAATACAGCGAATTACTGACAGAATTAGAGATAAGTTTAACTAAAGCGCCATTCTGGTTGGATGGCCACTATCTGGCATGGCAAAGCTTAGAAGCTCTTGGAAACTCAGAGGGGGCTGAAGTGGTGTGCCGAGAAGTTACTGCATTTGTTCAACAAAATCCGAATTTAACCAAATTGACATTTGATGATGGGATCCCATTTGCGAGTATTGAGACACAAGACTGGCTTTCACAACAAGGAACTAAACCGGGTGACGCAAGCGAAATACCGGCTGAACATCATCTTATCGCCGGCACGGAGATGCCATGGGATCTCGCTCTGGAACAAGCTAAATCATCGTTAAAAAAACTGGGGATCAGCGGTGCTGTTGCACCACTTGTTCAAGGTTGGCAGCAGGCATATTCACAACGTGAACAGTTCTTCTGGCAACTCTCTCAAGCCCAGTTATTTATATATTCACGTCGGTTTGATCTTGCATGCTCAATTTTACATTCACTCGATACCCGTTTTACGTCGTCACATCTAGCGACTTGGGAGCCAGTACTGCAGGAGCGATTACTGGCGCTTTGGCTCAGTAGTCTGCAACAACGACCAGGCAAGGAACAGGATCCGGAGCAGATACAGGTTATTAGTGAGAGGCTTTGCAGTCTTAATCCCATTAGAATTTTAAACATTTAATTATCAAGGAGATACCATGTCGAAAGAAGCCTCTGTCGCCCCCAAGGAACGTGTCAACGTTACATTCAAACCAGCCAGTAATGGGGCAACGGAAGATGTTGAACTACCTCTTAAGGTCATGGTTTTAGGTGACTTTACCCAGCGTAGTGATGATCGAAAGTTGGAGGATCGCCAACCAATTAGCATTGATAAAAGCAACTTCAATGATGTTCTAGAAAAACAAGAGCTTAGTCTTAACTTTAATGTTAACAATGCGCTTCAGGACGGTGAAGACAGTAATGCCGATATCCCTGTTTCACTTAAAGTCAAAAACATGAAAGATTTCGATCCGGCGAGCATTGTTGAACAAGTTCCTGAGCTGAAAGGATTGATGAATTTACGTGAAGCACTGGTTTCACTTAAAGGTCCGCTTGGTAACGTCCCTTCCTTCCGCAAAGCAATAGAGCAAGCGTTGGTTGATGAGACTGCACGTAAAAAACTACTGAATGAACTTGGCCTTTCAGAGAGCAAGGAGTAACAAAGCATGGCAGAAGCAGCAGTCGCACCAGAAGCCCAAACTGAAACATCAAACGGCTTACTTGATCAAATTGTCGCAAAAACTAACATCAATCCGCATGATGAAACATACAACATCGCAAAACGCGGTCTTAGCGCATTTATACAAGAGCTACTCAAACCCAATAATCAAGAAGGTGGTGTCAACAAAGCGTTAATTGACAAAATGATCACCGAACTCGATCAACGTTTAAGCCAGCAGGTTGATGAAATCCTCCACCATGAGGCATTCCAGCAACTCGAATCAGCATGGCGTGGCCTGAAAATGCTTGTTGATCGTACCGACTTCCGTGAAAACAATAAAATCGAGATCATTAATATCTCTAAAAATGATCTGCTTGAAGATTTTGAAGATGCGCCAGAAATTACAAAATCCGGTTTGTATAAGCACATCTATACGGCTGAATACGGTCAGTTTGGTGGTGAACCCGTCGGCGCGATTATCGGTAACTACCACTTCGGGCCTTCCGCGCCAGATATCAAAACCATGCAGAATATTGCCTCTATCGCTGCAATGTCACACGCGCCATTCATTTCAGCTGCCGGGCCCCAGTTTTTTGGGATGGAATCATTCGAAGGCCTGCCAGATCTAAAAGATCTCAGTGCTCATTTCGAAAGTCCGATGTTCACCAAATGGCAAAGCTTCCGTGAGCAAGAAGATTCTCGTTTCGTTGGCTTAACGTTACCGCGATTTCTATTGAGGCAGCCTTACGACCCAGAAGAAAACCCAATAAAAGCGTTCAACTATCAAGAAGATGTCTCACAAACACACGAACATTATTTATGGGGTAACACAGCCTTTGCAATGGCGTCACGGCTTACCGCCAGTTTTGCCAACTACCGTTGGTGTCCGAACATTATTGGTCCGCAATCTGGTGGTGCCGTCGATGACTTGCCACTGCATCATTTTGAAAGCATGGGCGACATTGAAACCAAAATTCCAACAGAAGTGCTCATATCCGATCGTCGTGAATATGAGTTAGCGGCAGAAGGATTTATTGCTCTTACCATGCGTAAAGGTTCTGACAATGCAGCATTTTTCTCGGCAAATTCAGTGCAAAAACCAAAAGTATTCAGCAATACCGATGAAGGCAAACGCGCCGAGCTGAACTACAAACTGGGGACTCAGTTACCGTATTTATTCATCATCAGCCGCCTTGCCCATTACATAAAGGTACTTCAACGCGAACAAATTGGCAGTTGGAAAGAACGTACCGATTTGGAATCTGAACTGAACACATGGATACGCCAATATGTTGCAGATCAGGAAAATCCACCGGCAGAAGTTCGTAGTCGTCGGCCTCTGCGTGCAGCCAGTATCCGTGTCGAAGATGTTGCTTCAGATCCTGGTTGGTATCGCGTGAGCTTAGCGGTTCGCCCTCATTTTAAATATATGGGCGCTGATTTCACGCTGTCGCTGGTCGGAAAACTCGATTCGGACGGCAATATTTATCCATAACGTTACTTGTAGCAAAACCTTAATGTACTTGCCTCGTCTGTTGCTATGACGAGGCTCCGCCAGGTGAAATGAATATGCGAAACAGACTTTTTGATCGCCTGTCAGGCGAGGCAGAACATACCCGTCACTTATCGGATATCGATGCACTTTGCCTGTCGATTAAACAGCACATATCACAATTAATCGGGATCCGTCAGGGCTCAGCGATGACCGTGCCTCAACTCGGACTGCCTGATCTCAATAGCCAGCATATGAGTCCTTTTGACGCTATCCAGCATATACGACGTGAAATAGAACGTGTTATTCATCAATTTGAACCTCGCCTGCATGAAGCCTCGGTAAAGTACCTTGGCGATGTCAATAATCCGCTTAACCTTACCTTTAACATTGAAGGTAATGTAATGATCAATGGCAGCACAGACTGCATTTCTTTTTCGACACACTTGAATAATCATGACCGTCGCCGGGTTGAATGTTCATGAACTTCAACCATTACTACCTGAGTGAACTGGCAGCCCTCCGTGAACTTGGCAAAGAGTTTGCTGATGAAAACCCTGCACTGGCACCTTACCTTAGCCAGCAGGGTCAAGACCCTGATGTTGAACGATTATTTGAAGGTTTTGCCTTTCTAACCGGACGTCTGCGCCAGCGCCTTGATGATGAACTGCCAGAGCTTACCCATTCGCTTATGCGTTTACTATGGCCAAACTATGTTCGCCCTACGCCGGCGATCAGTACACTTGCCTTTACTCCAAAAGCTGAACTGAATCAGAAACAACTGATCCCGCGGGGCATCTCCGTTCGAAGCGAAACCGTCGAGGACGTGAGTTGCCAGTTCAAAACCTGTTTCGAAACCGAAATATATCCACTCTCGATTGCATCGACACAATATAACTCAACAGGAGATGGAGGGATCTATACGATCCGTTTAATGCTTGAAAATGGTGCAAAAATTGAGGCGATCAATCTCAATCAATTACGGTTTCATTTCCAAGGAGACAAAGCAACCTGCCTGAATCTGATCCTTGCGCTGCTAAACCACTGCAAACACATTGACTACCGCCTTTTAGACGCCGAATCAGAAGTCATCACTCAAACAGGGCTACCGGCAACATCCATAAAACCAGTTGGCTTTGCCGGCGAAGAAGGGCTTATTGATTATCCGCTAAATACTTTTATGGGCTATCGCCATATTCAAGAGTTTTTCTGTTATCCGGAAAAGTTTCAGTATATCGACCTGACGTCATTGCCGCTATGGACAGCAGAGCTCGCTGGTGAATGTACATGTGTCGAGTTTTCTTTTCATTTTGATCAACTGCCACTTAGCCAGTTTTATCCTGATCGTGCTGAAGCGACTTTATTTTGTACCCCTATTATTAATATCTTTGATACCGATACGTCGCCTCTATTGCTTGACCACCGTAAAACACTTTATAAATTAACTCCGGTAACTGACCATAAAGCCAGCGGCATTGTGATTGGAATCAACAGCGTAACGGGATGGCAGCCAGGGCAGCAAGGTCGAATTACCTTTCATGACTTTGAATCATTCGAACACGATGCGCAAAATGGTAAAGGCAGTTATTACAGTATCAAACAGTCACCTAACATTGTGACTCGCCAGATTGATACCTATTTGTCGTTCAACCTACAAACCACCACCTATCGCGCAATCACCGTTTCAGTCTCGGTCACTGCCTGCAATGGTCAACTCCCCCAATCACTGCCTCTGGGCAGCATTTGCGAAATGACCGACTCATCGCCTGAATTTACAACATTTAAGAACATTACCATGCCCACGCCTTTATATGCGCCGCCATTTGAAAAAGATGGATTGTGGTCATTAATTTCCAATATGTCGCTGAACTATGTATCTCTGACTAAACCCGAAGCACTAAAAAAAATCCTTAAAGCCTATGACTTCCCGGGAAATCAGGATGATACAAAAGCCAAAAGAACCCGCCACCTGCTTGATGGCATTAAAAATATCAAGGCAGACCCCGTCGATCTCTTGCTTAAAGGGTTACCTGTGCGGGGGACCCATACTCACTTAACGCTCGATACCAAACATTTTCTCTGTGAGGGAGAGCTCTACCTGTTCACAGCCGTGCTTAACGAGTTTTTTTCGCTTTACGCCAGCATCAACGCATTCAACATGCTTTCAGTCCACAGTACCGAAGGAGGAGACTACTCATGGCCAGTGCGAGTCGGTCAACAACCCGTGATCTGATTGAGTTTGACCGTGATATCAGACGTTTCAACGTCATTCAGGCGATTGATAAAATCTGTAGCTGGCTAATGGAGCAGCACCCGGAACTCGATAAGGATCAGGCTTACGAACGCATTCAATTCATCGCCAATCCGTCACAGGCTTTTGCTGCCAGTGATATAGATCGCGTTGAGGCCTATACCGACAAATACGGGCAATACCGGACCACGATTACCTTGAATTTACTCGCACTGTTTGGCGCTTCTTCGCCATTACCCAGCTATTACAGTGATTACGTCTCTAATAACGAGTCCAAAGCGATTCAGAACTTTCTGGATATTTTTCATCATCGTATTCACCGCTTGCTCCATACAATCTGGAAGAAATATCGGTATAACGCATCATTTCGAAGCGGCGCATCTGATCCCTTCTCAAACTACACCTTCTCACTACTCGGCCTGCAGGATGAGACATTACGAACCAATGACAATATTGACTGGGTCAGGTTACTGCCATATCTCGGGCTGCTCAATCAACGGGTACGTTCAGCCGCCGCTATAGAAGCCACACTTCGTTACTATTTTCAGTTACCAAAAATTGATATTGAACAGTGCACATTACGTTACTGCGCGATCCACCCGAGCCAGAAAAATCAACTTGGCACAGTCAATAATACCTTAGGCCAAACAACCGTCTTAGGTGAAACCATCCGTGATCGCGCCAACAAATTCCGGATCCATATCCGCGAACTCACTTGGGTGCAGTTCCATCGTTTTCTTGAAGGAAAGCCAGATTGGCTCACCTTACATCAGCTCGTTCGCTTCGCGGTAAAAGATCCGATGGACTTCGATATTCAGCTTCACCTTCAACAGGGCGAACCTCGACCACTCAAAATTCAAACCGACAATGAATGTCGTCTTGGATGGACGAGTTGGCTAGGTTCCAAACCTAATGAGAGCAATATTACCCTTTCAGGAAACACACTATGTTAAACGTAGAGCTACAACAATTGATCAAAGCCTTGGATAAAGAATCGCATCAGGCATTGGAGCAAGCGGCTCAGCTATGTGTATCACGCGGTGGGCAAGAAGTGCTGTGTGAAGATGTCATTCTAGCACTCCTAAATAATCCGAAAAGCTTTTGGAATAACGCTTGCCAGCAGTTTGAACTATCCACAAATGGGTTGGTTAAAACCTTGCAACATGGACGTAAAATCTCAACCAATGAGACCCTGCACCCGGTATTATCACCAGCATTAATCGCATGGTTACAAGAGGCATACCTGTTTGCCACCTTACAGCTCAAACAGCAAGAAATTCTCTCTGGTTGCTTACTGCTCGCGCTGCTGACAAACCCGGGACGATACGGACATGCCCCGTATTTTGAAGTTTTAAACCAGATCCCAGCAGACAAACTGGAAAACCAACTGCTGGGTTTAATTGAAACAGCGCATCAACAGCAATCTCGTCAGGTTGACGGCGACGAGACGCTGGAAGCCTACACCACCAATTATACTCAACTTGCCAGAGACCATCGTATCGACCCGGTGCTATGTCGTGATCAGGAGATCCGGCAAATGATTGACATTCTGGCTCGCCGCCGAAAAAACAACCCGATGATCGTCGGTGAAGCCGGTGTCGGAAAAACTGCTCTGGTTGAAGGACTGGCATTGAAAATAGCGGCAGGTGAAGTGCCGGACATTCTCGCAGATGTCAGCCTGCTCTCACTTGATCTTGGTTTATTGCAAGCCGGTGCCAGTATAAAAGGTGAATTTGAACGGCGCTTAAATGCGGTGATCAACGCAGTACAACAAAGTCCAACTCCTATTATTCTCTTTATTGATGAAGCCCACACCCTCATTGGTGCCGGTGGCCAAGCTGGCGGAAACGATGCCGCAAACCTGTTAAAACCCGCGCTTGCCAGAGGCGAGTTACGCACGATTGGCGCCACAACCTGGTCGGAGTACAAAAAATACATTGAAAAAGATCCGGCATTAGCCCGTCGCTTCCAACCGATAAAAGTCGATGAACCTGATGTTGAGCAGGCCATCACCATCTTACGAGGCTTAGCAAGCCGCTATGAAGAAGCCCATGGCGTGTACATTCGTGACGATGCCATCAGTGCCGCCGCGGAATTATCGGCACGCTACCTGACAGGGCGCCAACTACCGGATAAAGCGATCGATTTGCTCGATACCGCTTGTGCTCGAGTTAAAATCAACTTGCGCTCCAAACCTGAGCCATTAGAAAAATATCTGCACCAGATCGCGATCACCGAGCGTGAATTGCAGTCTCACCTGCGCGATCAGGAAGCCGGACTCGAAAAAGATCCGACGCAAATAGCAGCGCTTCAAGAGCTACTGACCACCAGCCAAATCGAATACGCTGCGCTGGAAATGCTTTGGCTCCAGCAAACCGAGCTTGCCCAAGCACTGCTTGATATCCGTTCAACCATCAATACTGTCAGTGATGAAGATAAACAGGCACAAATTGAACACCAGACACGCTTAGCAAGCGAGCTTGCCGAACTAAAAGCACAAACAGACTTAGTCAATTATGAAGTCTGCCCGGCTTTAATTGGTGAAGTCATCGCACACTGGACGGGCATTCCGCTCGGTACCTTAATGAAGGCGAGAAACGAGCAAGTACTGAATATCCGGCAACAGCTTAAAGATCAGATCAAAGGACAGGACGATGCTGTTATCGCCCTCGAACAGGCTGTACAGGCAACCGCTGCCGGACTGAATAATCCTAACGCCCCGACGGGTGTGTTTCTCTTTGTCGGTCCCAGTGGTATCGGGAAAACTCAGACTGCTCAGGCGCTTGCCAACTTAATGTACGGTGGTGAGCAATTCCTGACGACTATCAACATGTCCGAATTTCAGGAAAAACATACCGTTTCCCGTCTGATTGGCTCTCCTCCGGGTTATGTCGGTTATGGCGAAGGCGGGGTATTAACCGAAGCCGTGCGTCAGCGTCCGTATTCGGTTATTTTGCTCGATGAAGTGGAGAAAGCCGATCCGGAAGTCATGAATCTGTTCTATCAGATTTTTGATAAAGGTATTGTCAATGATGGCGAAGGACGCGAAATTAATTTTCGCCAGACCCTGATCATCATGACCTCAAATCTTGCCTCTGACGTCATCACCCGACTCTGTGAAGAGCAGCGACCAGATAGCCAAACCCTAAAAACGGCGATCCGCCCAACGCTCAACCACTACTTTAAGCCGGCCCTCGTGGCACGAATGAACATCGTGCCCTTTTACCCGCTGGAGCAAGACACGTTAGCGCAATTAGCTGAAATTCGCATGAACCAGCTTGGTGAACAGTTGGCGAGGCAGAATATTGCCTTTACCTTCGATGATGAGGTGCTTTCCCACATCGCAGCCAGCTGTACCCTGACCGAAACCGGTGCCCGCAATATTGATGCCCTGATCAACGGACAACTGAAACCGACCCTCTCGGCCCAAATAATTACCGCCATGTCAACCAACACACCATTGCATAGTATTCACTTGGGCCAAGATGAAAACGGCCAGTTTTGTTGCGAGTTTAAGGAGGCAGAATGAGCACTGCTCACGCTCAATATTACACGCAATCCCTCGCTTCAGCACTCGACATGCTTGAGCGACAAACCAGCCATACCGGTCTTCTGACCTGTTGGCTAAAATCAGTGAGACAGCTTACCGAGGCGGCGTCGGTTCAATGCTTTCTGCTGAAGCCTGAAGGTGAGCTGATTAAAACAGCCAGAGCGAACCTCGACGGTGTCGACATCGAGATTAACCCCCCGACGCTTTCAGATACTGACTATGATGCTGACAATGCTCTAACGCTCTGTCTCACAGAGAGAAAACATATCGAAATGCGGTATAGCCAGTGTAATGAGACATTACGGCATATCCTCTTTACTTCCTCTGAGCGTTACACCCTGAACGAAGGCTGCATCCTGCTGTTGCCACTACATACGCAAGATGAAAACAGTTCGGTTAATGGTGTTCTTGCTATCTACCAAGCAGAAGAAATCGATAGCAACGACATACCGGCTGTTCAATCACTTAATGGCGTGGCTTTAAGTAAGATATTACAAATGCGTTCGCTGAGCAAAGCCGCGTCCGCACTGTTCAAAATTCAACAACAGTCTCCGCCAATCCCAAGCGACTATGGCATCGTGGGTGACAGTGATGCCATAAAAAAAGTGCGCCTTAAGATTTCTCAGGCACTTCACATTAATCGTAATGTCTTGGTAACAGGCGAAACTGGCACCGGTAAAGAACTGGTCGCCAGAGCAATCCAGCAAAGCGGTAGCCGTCGGACACAAGCTTTTTGTATCCAAAACTGTGCCAGCATCCCAGATCATCTGCTTGAAAGCGAGCTATTTGGTTACCACAAAGGGGCGTTTACCGGGGCCAATAAGGATTACCCGGGATTACTTCGCTCTGCCGATAAAGGGACTGTTTTCCTCGATGAGATTGGTGATATGCCATTGCAGCTTCAAGCCAAGCTATTGCGAGTACTGGAAGACAAGCAAGTACGGCCTCTTGGTTCGACCCAATCGTTTCCTATCGATATTCGTATTATTGCAGCCACGCATCAACACTTAGACAAATTGATCTCCGAAGGTAAGTTTCGTCACGACCTTTATTATCGCTTAGCGCAATTTCCAATCGCCCTGCCCAATTTAAAAGCCCGCAATCGAGATGCGGTTTTACTAGCGAACTATTTTATTCATGCCTATGCCAAAGAGCACCAAACACCACCAGCAATACTCACAGAAGAAGCAGAAGCTATTCTGCTCAGCTACAGCTTTCCCGGCAACGTACGGGAACTTAAAAACCTCGTCGATCGCGCTTTAATTATTTCGCAAAACTCAGGTGCCATCACACCGGAGCTTTTTGCCTATGAACTGCAAAGCTTACCGGCGTCTTGTGAAGACGAATCACACCATACAACCTCACAGCCCATTAAAGAAGGCAACAGTTTTACGGCTCAGGTTGATGACTTTGAACGCCAGCTCCTGACTCACTTTTTAAGCAAATATCAAGGCAACCTTCGTGCAGTCGCACAAGCATTAAAACTCTCGAAGGGTTCGCTCGACTATCGCATGCGTAAATTCAATCTGCTAGCAAAAGACTGGAGAGACCGAGTATGAAAGACCTATATACCGCCCTGTTGGCCCTATTTGTATTAACAGCCTGTAGCAACGCCGATGGCTACCGCTCATTAGGGGACAAAGAGCCAGCACCACAAGCAGAGATAATCGCAGAGGAAGGAAAATAAGCATGGATCTCGTCTTCAATATAATTAGTGCTGATGACTACCCAGCCAATTTAACAACATCATTTACCTTTAAAAAAGCGGGGGGCACCATAGGCCGAGGTGACTACGCCGAATGGTTCCTGCCCGATACCAAGCGCCAGATATCTAATATCCACGCAACGATTTCTTTTGACGACGATTCGTACTTCATCACAGATAGCAGTACCAACGGCACCTTTCTTGATGGGGAGGATGCACCGCTAAATAAAGGCGAAGCGCATCCCATCCACCATGGCGACAGCTTCAGGATAGGCAATTACCTGATGCAAGTCACTCTGGTACAAGATCCAGAACAATATGCTGCAGACAAAGAAACACTTCGCGCCCTGATCCCAGATGACAGTTTCCTTGACGATGAACCGGTTGACGAATTACTGGAAAGCGATCAAGACCTGCAGAACCTGCAAATAATAGCGGCTTCTCAAACCGAAGAGAAAGAAAGTGATGACAGTTTACTTAAAGAGCATATTCCATCCCCCGTGCTCGATCACTCTGTTCGCCATGAAGCAGGATTAGACCAAATTCCAGAAGACTTTACGATTAATGGCGACGTAATCATCCATGAAAGCGAGGGTGTTAGTAACAATGACCCGGATAATGAGAGCAATGACGTTAATATAAATAACGATATTGAGGCAGAACCGATTAATCAGCAGTCTTCCCGATCACAGACGGGACACAGAGCGGCCACCGCACATCAGTACTCAGATTCCGCCATTCTCAGCGCGTTAAGCAAAGGGCTGGGGGTCGACCTTCCCCAGCAAAGCGATCAGCAACAGCTCGCGCACGATATCGGCGTACTTTTACGTCAGTCCGTTGGCGGCCTGCAGCAATTGCTCCGTACCCGGGCGGAAATGAAAAACAACCTGCGCGGCAAAGCGACAACAATACAGGGACAAGGCAATAATCCGCTCAAGTTCAGCCATGATGCCTCAGAGGCTCTCAATATACTACTGGCGAAAAAAAGGGGCTTTCTTACTGGGCCAGAAGCCATTACTCAGGGCTGCAATGATATTCAAGCCCACCAGCTCGCCATCAACGATGCCAGCCAACATATGGTGCAAGAGCTTATCGAAAAGCTGTCGCCACAAACACTGACCTACCGTTTCATCCAGGAAGGTGTTAAAGCCAGCTTTGGCCGTGCAGACGCCAAATACTGGCGTGCTTACTCGCAATTACATGAAAAAATCCAGAATGATGCTGAATGGCGTAATGCCTTGCTAGAGCAAGATTTTGCTAAACACTATGAAACACATTTACAACTGCTAAATACAGCCTTACGCGCATGAGGATAACAATGAAAAGATTAATACCACTACTCTTTTGCAGTCTGCTTTTTGCCTGCAGCAGCACGCCGGATCCCACACTGGTTGATCTCACACTGATCGCCACGTCAGATCTTAATCCGGATCAAACCGGGCGGCCATCACCAATGGTGGTGAAAATAGTGGAACTGAAAGCAGCGACAGGATTCGAAAATGCAACGTTTTTTGACCTCTACGAAAATACCCAAAAAACCCTGGGACCTGATTTCATTGCTGAAGAAGAGCTTATTTTACGCCCAGGCGAAAAACATAACATGAAGCTAAATCTCAATGAAAATAGCCGGTTCATTGGGATTATTGGCGCCTATCAGCAAATCAATGATGCCGAATGGCGCTTTTTGCAAACGCTGGAAAAAGAAGAGCTGCAAAAAGTTGAACTCGGTATCACTGACTCCGGCATCTTTCGGATCAAGCGCGTTTCACTTCGTAACAAACATGGACAATCTAACAATTTACAATCGCAAGGCGAAGGTTCTTAGATATGTATAAGGTCATTTGGCAAGAAGGGATGCTGTTACGACCACAGCATTTCCAGCAACATGAACGCTATATGCATCATCAGCTGCAGGTTCGTTCACAGAATCAGAATCGTTTTAACTGGGGGTTTTATTCCCTCAGTATAGACCTACACCATTTATCGGTCGGCAAGGTATTGATTAATGAAGCTAAAGGTGTCCTTCCTGATGGAACGCTATTCGATATTAATCACCAATCAAAACCGCTGATCTGGCAAGCGACACAAGATGCAAATGGCGCGACACTGTATCTGTCACTCCCCGTGACAACCCTTAATACACCAGAAAGTCGCCGCGAAGATGATAACCATATATCAACGCGCTTCACCGCTTTTGATGTCACGATTGCAGATAATAATGCGCATACGCAGAACATTCAAAGCCTGACATGTGGCCAGCACGATTTTCAGATCCTTGATGAAAGTGCCATTGATAACCATTGGGTGAAATTGAAGCTGTGTAAAATCAAGCAAGTCACCCCTGAAGGGGTGGTTGAGTTTGAGAGCTACTTTGAACCGAGTTATATCAATGGACGCCACTCAGATGTGATTCAGAAAATCTTGCGCGAAGCGCTGAACCTGGTGACTCATCGCGCCAACGTGCTAGCTGAACGTATTATTCAATCGGGTCATGCGACCTCTGAGATCGGTGATTTCCTTCTTCTCCAACTGTTAAATAAATATGAGCCGATCCTGCACTATCTGTACCACAGCGGGGCGTATCATCCGGAAGAACTCTTTCTTCACTTAGCTTCACTTCATGGGGAGTTATCGACCTATGCCCCGAAAACCAGACGCACGGATCTCAGCTTGCAGTATCAACACCATGATCAGGCATCCTGTTTCCGCGAGCTCATGCGAGCACTGCGACATCAACTTACCCAGACATTGAAACAAAATGCGATTGAAATTGAATTGCAGACTCGCAAACATGGCGTACTTGTTGCGCCCGTTAATGAAAAAGACCTCCTGATGGAAGCCTCTTTCATCTTGGCTGCCCGTACTAATATCGACCCGGAAACATTGCGTAAACAATTGCCACCTAAGCTCAAAGTGGGGCCTGTCGAAAAAATCCGTAACCTTGTCAATCTTCAGTTACCCGGCATTCGCTGTCGCGCGTTATCTGTCGCTCCCCGCCAAGTGCCTTACCATGGGGACTACTGTTACTTCGCGTTGGATCTCAACACCACTGATCGTGCCCAGCTTGCTCAGTCCGGCGGTTTCGCTTTTCATATCGCCGGCGAATACAGTGATCTTTCACTTCAATTCTGGGCAATAAGGAACAGTTAATATGAATACTTCACTTATCCCTGCAAAATCTGCAAATGCAGTAGATAGAACAGTACTGATTAACCATGCACCGTACGAGTCATCACCTTCGTTAACAGCAAATGATAACGCACCGCATTTCGAGCATCTGCAAGAACGAATGGTATATGCCACCCGCGTCAAGTCCGAGGAGCAAAGTGTTGTCGGGATCAATCCACTCATTGATGCTGCCTCATCTCTGCTGATCTTACCCTCCGAATTAAAACGGGAAATGCACCTTGATATCGAACTGTTGCAAAGCCGGCTGGTCGGTGAAATTAAAGCATTCGAATTTCAGGCCACTAACCTTGGCATTGACAATAGCCAGCTTGCTATTTCCCGCTACGTGCTTTGTACCTTCATTGATGAAACAGTGGTGACCACCCCATGGGGAAATGACAGTGGCTGGTCGCAGCATTCCATGCTCAGTACCTTCCATAATGAAACCTATGGCGGTGAGAAGTTTTTTTTACTGCTGGAACGTCTGACACGCAACCCGGCTAAATACCTCCATTTGCTTGAGCTAATGTACCTTTGCCTGAGCCTTGGTTTTGAGGGGAAGTATCGCGTACTTGCGCGAGGTCTTACAGAATTGGAGGCGATTCGCGACAGTTTGTATCGGCAAATCCGCATGTTGCGCGGAGACAACCCGAGCACCCTATCCCCAAACTGGGAACCAAAAAGCCTTCAACGTCATAAACTGACACGAAGAACGTCACTGCTGGGTATTGGTTGCTTGGTCATACTTAGTCTCGCCGCCCTGTATAGCGGCTTTTACTACGTACTTGATCAGCAATCCGCACTTGTTATCGACAACTACGTACAGATCAGTGAACAGGGAAGTTAAAAGCAATGAAAGCTGTATTTAAAAAAATATGGAACACCTTTAAGCAAGTATGGTGCTGGAGTCTATTCCTGACCCTTACCTTGTGCGTATTACTTGTGCTATGGGGCGACCAAGTTGCCATCGCCGGTAACGCCATATTGTCCGCTACCAGCCATAAAATGGTTGCCTGTTTTGTGCTTTTAATCGTTTGGGCTGCATGCATCAGCATTCATCACCAGATCAAAAAGCGTCAGGCCCAGGCAGCTCAAGATCGCGCAGAAATAGAGGCTCAGGCTGCTCAGCAATCCTTAATCCGTGAAACAGTCGATGCGTTAACCGATAGACTCAATGAGGCCGTTGCCACCATCAAACGGGCAGGTCTATACGGTAGGCTTGACGATCGTGTTAAGTATCAGCTTCCCTGGTATATGGTTATCGGTCCGCAAAGCAGCGGCAAGACTACATTACTTGAATGCTCCGGACTTGATTTCCCGCTGAACCAAGCCAGCGGAAAGTTCACCCGTGATATTCAACGCAGCCAACATTGTGAATGGTATTTTGCCAACCATGCAGTATTGGTTGACGCTGGCGGACGGTATTTCGATCAACCAGAATCCAACATCGAAGGGCCGGTTTGGGTCAAATTTCTCAACACGCTCCGAACTAAACGTCGTCGAAGACCGCTAAATGGCCTGCTGCTCACTATTGATATTCAGACATTACAAAACCCGGATGAAAATGAAATTGAGCAGCATGCCCGCTATGTACGCGAACGGTTGCAAGAAATCCGTCACCACCTAAATTCTGATATCCCGGTCTACCTGGTATTAACCAAAACGGATTTGGTTACAGGCTTTGATGCGTTTTTTGCCCACCTTAACCGCGACGATATGGATCAGGTGGTTGGCGTCACCTTTAACCAAGGCGAAGGCGAACAGGCCGAAAAAGTAAAATTTGAATTCGAAGAGCTACTGCGTCGCTTCAACGCCCAGCTTCTTCCGCTCTTCCATGCTGAGCGTGACTTAGCACGCCGTTCTGATTTACTCCAGTTTCCCCGTCAACTCAGCTCCATTGTTGAACGGCTAGCCCTGTTCTGTGAATTGTCCTTTTCTGAAACACGCTACCACCGCCCGACGCACCTGCGCGGCCTCTACCTCACATCAGTTCCGGAACCCACAACGGATATTACCGAATCTACTGCTGTCATTGGCCAAAACCTGAGCATGAGCCAACGCGTACTGCCAACTAGCCGCCATCAACGAGGATTTTTTATTCGCCGTTTATTAGATGATGTTATCTTTCCGAACAGTGAACTGGCCACGTTAGATGAAAAATATGAACAAAAGATTAAGTGGATTAACCGCTCCGTATATATTGCATCAGCTTTAATTATCATCGGACTGGGTAGCGTCTGGGTTAACGGTTTTTTGGGTAACCACCAGAAACAGCAAACAATGCTAACCCTGAAAAACCAATACCAGGATCAGTTACTGCATATTTCTCCCCTTGCCGATGAAATTGAACTTCTTCCGGCACTAAATACGCTTTACCATTCAACTCAAATTTATAATCCGGATCAGCTCCAATACCTCGAAAAACATTCCGGATTAAATCAAGGAACAAAAATCGCCTCCGTTGCTGAAGCGGTTTACTATCAGCAATTACAAGAACTGCTGTTACCTCGTATCACCAGTGAATTAGAGAATCAGATCTCGAGCAACCAGCAAAATCGTGAATTCCTGACCAAATCGCTTCGCGCCTACCTGATGATGAATATGCAGGAACGCATGGATAAAGCGTTTATGAGCGAATGGATAGCCGTTAACTGGTCATATCGCTACAGTGGATCCGCGACGGAACAAAATGAACTACAGGGACACTTTAATCGTTTGCTCAATGCCGGCTTTAAGCCTGTAACGCTGAATCAGAATTTGGTTGCCAAAACCCGTAAGCTATTGCGCCAGGCAAGTACACCGGAGCTGGTTTATCAACAAATTAAAGAAGAAGCGAGCAACCAGAAACTCTCCAATATTAGATTCAGTGACTACTTAGGCCCAAATCAGATTTTATTCACCAATGTCGATGTCGTCATTCCCGGTTTATATAGCCAGCAAGGCTACCAACGTGTCTTTTTAAGCAAAGGGTTAGAGCAAGTTAAAAGCCTAATTAATGAAAACTGGGTAGTTGGAACATCATCTGATCTGAGCGCATTAGAAATTCGTGAAATCTATGCCGATGTCGAAAATTTATATTTCCGAGACTACCTTCGTTACTGGCAGGACGCTGTTGATCAACTGAAAGTGATCCCGGTGTCGACTCTCGATCAGGCGGTCTCACAAACCACAAGTGTCACCGCAGCCGGTCAGCCCGTGGTTAAAGTGCTGGCACTCATTAAAGAAAACACTACCTTTGTTGATGAAAGCCAATTAGCCAAGGATGGAACGAAAGCCGGATTAGAAGAAGGGTCTAAACACGTTACCAACTACAAAGCGAAACGACTGGCTAAACTGGCTGCGGGAGCCCTGCCTAAAGCTGACAATAAAACCTGGACCGCAAGGCGCAGTGTTTCTCATCAGTTTGATAAGTTAAATACGCTGATTCCTGATGGTATCGAGGCCAGTATTCCCCTGCAAGATGCACTGGTCACAATCAACGATCTTAACAGCAGTCTATCGATCATTAAGCATTCCCTGAATACGCCTCAATCTTCTTTCGATGCGGCCCGAAAACGGATGCAAGGCAAAATATCCGAAATCGATAAAGTACGGAACACTGCCCGCAATTTGCCTCAGCCACTTTCTTCATGGTGGAATCAAGTGGCCGATAACGCGTGGAATATTGTATTAACTGAAGCGCAGAAACACGTACAAATGCTCTATAACGATCATGTCATTGTGCCGTACACCTTAACATTGAAAGGTCGTTACCCATTCACCACCAGCAACCGCGATGTCAATATTGCAGACTTCAATGCCTTCTTCCAGAAAGACGGGGTACTGGACAAGTTCTATCGTTCAACATTAGCACCATTTGTACAAAACCGCGGTGGGTCATTATCGCTCAGCGCCTTAAATGGACGTGATCTTGGCCTTTCCACGCAGTTCATGTACCAGTATTCACAAGGCTTGCAAATTCAGCATACCTTCTATGGCCGCAATAAAACCCAGCCTAAAATCGGGTTTAAAATCGCACCATTTGAGCTGGATGCAACCGCTTTGCAGGCCGAATTTAACTATGGCGATCAGACAGTGTTATATCGCCACGGTCCGATTCAGAAGAAATCGCTGAGCTGGCCAATCAGCGAACAACGCCAATTCGTCAACTTTGTTCTTAAAGATTTAAGTGGTGTAAATGTCGTGAGTAAGCAAGCAACTGGGCCCTGGGCATTTTTCCGGATCCTTGACGGCTTCAAGGTCAACAAATATCAGGGGCAAGATGTCCTCAAGATCGATCTGCAAAACAAGGGGATGAACGCTCAATACCTTATTTACAGTGATCGCACCCCAACCCCATTTGACCGTAAGCTGCTAAAAAACTTTACACTTCCTAAGAGGCTATCGTAATTATGGGCACACATTTTCATTCTGCACATTTTACTCATGTGGGTAAAGTCAGAGCCAAAAATGAAGATGCGGTACTGTCACTTGGCCCAGAAAATATCTGGGTCATCGCTGATGGAATGGGCGGGTATGAATATGGCGAGATAGCAAGCAGAATGGTGATTGAGGCGATTCAGCATCAGATCTTTTCTGGTTCACTAGAAGAACGAGTAGCAATGATTAAAGACGCGCTTTATCGCGTCAATCATCATCTCAGTCAGGAGAAGACCCTGTCTCAAAGTGCAGTCATTGGCAGTACTGTCTGTTTGCTTATCGCCTTCCAAGGACATATCGCCTGTTTGTGGGCAGGCGATTCCCGTTGTTACCTTTATCGGCGAAACCGGTTATATCAAGTATCCAGAGATCATAGCCAGCGCCTCAATGGTCGTTCGGTGTTAACCCGGGCAATTGGAATGGGAAGTAAATTGAATATCGAACACTGCATCCTGGCTGTTCAGAACGATGATACTTTCTTACTCACAACGGATGGGCTTCATAACGCCTTAACAGCCAAAATGATTCAGGCCTCGATGTCGTCTGACAGCCCCATAAAGGGTTCTGAAAAACTGAAATCAAAAGCGCTGCAAACGGAAGCGAGTGACAATTTATCTGCCATTATGATCAAGGTTACCCCATGACAGAACAATCCAGCTTGTCGTTATCACCAACCGATAAAAAACAGTCAGCATGTTTACCCGTGCAAGATGAGGTATTAAATAAGCGTTATCGCTTAAATAAGATTTTAGGCGTGGGAGGAATGGGCGTTGTCTATCAGGCAAGTGATTTACTGCTACTGAGTTTAGGGGTTAATCAGATCCATTTCGCGATCAAAATGCTGACCCGAGAAGCGCTAGAATATACCGATGCCGGACTACTGCTGGTCAATGAGTTTACTCAGGCCCAAAAGCTGCAACACGCCAATATCTTACCCATTAACCAGATTGATATTTGCCAGCAAAGCCATAATGCATTTATCGTGATGCCAAAAATGGAAGGCGAACCATTATCGATGCTACTCGCATCACCTTTTGGTATTACCAAAGAAAAAGAGCGCTTTGTACTCGCATCATCATTGATATTTTCCGTTCTCCATTGCCATAAAAAAGGTGTCATTCATGGTGATATAAAGCCCGAAAATATTATGATTGATAAAAATGGCCATCTGACCCTGTTCGATTTCAGTATCAGTCGAAGTGTGAACGAAAAAAACAACCGATGTGCTATCGATTTTTCTAAAGTCCACGCATGGAGCGGGGATTACGCTGCGCCAGAGGTTTTAGCAGGAACAGCACCAACAATTAAAAGCGATCAATACTCGCTGTGTGTTTTACTGTATAAATTAATTTTCAACATTCGCCATAACGCGAATGAAACACCAATGGTTATCGACAAGAACTTAAAATATGTGCCGTTACAAGCCATTCTTATTTCAGGTATGCAGCGTGAACCCAACCAACGGCACGTAAATTTCACCGAATTGCTATCAACCTTAAAAGTACTAAAAGATGAATTAACCCAGCGACGCAAAAATAAGTTTTTCTTTTTTTAGGAGTGATACTCACCACTCCCTGCAACTAGCCCGCTTTTACCGAGC
This sequence comes from Photobacterium sp., assembly GCF_057456235.1. NCBI lineage: Bacteria > Pseudomonadati > Pseudomonadota > Gammaproteobacteria > Vibrionales > Vibrionaceae > Photobacterium > Photobacterium sp. Next base: position 249,092 of record NZ_JBVCPH010000005.1, read on the forward strand.
TGCCCGCCTGTACTTTCCCACCGCAGCTGATTTTAGAGCCGCCGACGGCGATGGGTTTACCATTCACCAATTCCGACCCCACACCCGATGCGATGCTGCGCGGGTGCGGCGGATGCTTGGGTTTGATATGCGGCATTAATGCATCGCCCTGGCGGGCCACTGGGCGGCCGTCAATGAAGACGTCTGAGCTGGCCGAAATGATCGGGGATGGATGAAAACCATCATGCTGGGTGCCGATGTCACCCAATAGTGCTACTTTTGGCATAGGTAAATCCTTTTTTGTTGGTGGCTGTTAATCAAACGGTTAACTGAAGCTTATTCTGCTTTTATAAATACCATTATTTCACGCTACAAAAACTCTTCATCATGAGTGATTTCGATATCGCAGCCGATTAACTGCAGTGTCTTTTCCATTATGACGTCCAGCTCACCTTCCGGGCATACAATTCTGATCCTTCCGTAACTAGAATAATCACTGCCATCGCTATTTTTTAGTTCTGGGTAATTCCGCATTATCATCAACATAAATCGATTTTGTGAATAGCTGTATTTTATTTCTTCAACATCTTTCCATAAATAGCCCGTACCGTGTGTTACCCTGTCAAAACCTGACATTCCAAAGCTCATTAGCGCAAACGCCCCGACACCTATAAATGCCATCGGACCTATCATAAATAATGCCAGAAAACAGATGGCCATCCCGACATAAGATAGCTTTCTTACCCCGGTATAAAGCCAGAGCGGTAACTCATCATGGTATTCTTTAGCAAAGCCTGATTCCGTAAAATAATAGTGAAAGTGCGTTTTGTTATTACCCGTTGTATACCAAAAAAAAGCACCCAAACAACAAATAAACGTTGACATTAAAAAAATGTGTAAACTTCATCGTTAACACTAAAATCAGTCCAGGTTGCAAACAGTGTTATAAAAAAAATAGGACCTAGAAAGTCTAGGTACTTATTTTTTTCAATATTCATAAAGTGAACGATTTCCCAATCTAAAACTGAAGATTGAGAATACAACTTATTTTTTAATTGACTTTCAATCTCATTCACTTTCTTTTGATTACTTATTTCAATATCCATTATGCACCACCAACCACAAGGTTTTTTACTATTTTACTTCTATACGTTCGTCTAACATCAACCTTCTCGGCCACAGGTTCTAAATAGGAACCATCATTGGTTAACAATGGATGAAAACCATAACTGTAATCCTCATTTGAAAACCCATATTTCACTGTAACTCTTGGTGTTTTTAACAACTCATGCTTGGAAAATGTCAACTCAAGAATATAAGCGTTGTCATCCTCATTTTTAACCCAGCGAGAGCGCTTTGTTTCACTGACTGTATAGTCAGCTGAAATTTCAATACTAATATCAGAATCTTTTAGAGCCGCAGGAACATAGAGTTTAAAGACCAGCTTTTCACTTATTCCTACCGAAGGAGGATACGTAACGCCAGAGGGTTTATAATCTGTGATTGGAGATTGAACATATAGCGTTGGCTTCAGCATTATCCGGTATAAGTCACTTAATGTTTTTTTGATGATTTTCTGACTATCATCAGATGACCAGTCTGAATCTGGCCGGGCTCCCCATCTGGTTGCCATTAGCCATTTCTGATATTTCTTTTGTTTATCCGGCAACCCATTTGTTAACTGAAGCTTACAACTTTTTTCTCAGATACCATTTCACGCTACAAAAACTCTTCATCATGAGTAATTTTGATATCGCGACCGATTAATTGCAGTGTCTTTTCCATAATAGTGTCAAGCTCACCTTCTGAGCATACAATAATACAGGACCTAGTATTATAGTAATCACTACCGTCACGATTTTTCAACTCGGGATAGAACTGCCTTCCTATCAACATTAATCTATTTTTGGTTATACTATATTTAATTCGTTCAACATCCTTCCATAAACAAGGCAGAGAGTGGGTAACCCTATCAAAACTTGACATTCCAAAGCTCATTAGCGCAAACGCCCCGACACCCACAAATGCCATCGGGCCTACCATCAATAATGCCAGAAAACAGATGGCCATCCCGACATAAGATAGCTTTCTTACCCCGGCATAAAGCCAGAGCGGTAACTCATCATGATATTATTTAACAAAACCTGATTCCGTAAAATAATAGTAAAAGTGTGTTTTATTATTTCCGGTTGTATACCATAAAAAAGCACTTAAACAACAAAAAAATGTTGACATTATAAAAAAGGAAACCTCATCGTTAACACTAAAATCAACCCAGCTTGCAAACAGTATTATAAAAAAGACGGTGATCAGAAGCTCACCATACTTATTTTTATAAATCTGCATGAAGTGAACAATCTCCCAATCTAAAACTGAAGATTGAGAATACAACTTATCTTTTAGTAGCGTTTCGAACTCTTTGACTTTCTTCTGGTTACTTATTTCAATATCCATTATGCACCACCAATCACCAGTTTTTTGACTATTTTATTTCTATACACTCGCCTAACATCAACACTCTCAGCTACAGGCTCTAAATAGGCACCATCACTGGTCAATGATGGATAAAAATTGTAATTCTCATTCGAATATCCATATCTCACTGCGACTTTTGGTGTTTGTAACAACTCATGCTTGGAAAATGTCAATTCAAGAATATAAACGTTGTCATCCTCATTTTTAATCCACCGACAGCGTTTTGATTCCCTGACGATATAGTCACTATATATTTCAACGGTGATATCAGAATCTTTTAAAGCCGCAGGCACATAGAGTTTAAAGTGTAGCTTTTCACTTATTCCTACCGAAGGAGGATATGTAACGCCAGAGGATTTATAATCCGTGATTGGAGATTTAACGTACAATGTTGGCTTCAGCATTATCCGGTATAAGTCACCTAATGTTTTTTGGATGATTTTCTGACTATCATCAGATGACCAATCTGAACCCGGGCTGGTTTCCCATTTGGTTGCCATTAACCATTTCTGATATTCATCTTTCCGTAAATTACTTTGTATTAACGTGACTACTAGATAAATAGCGCCTGCAATCCATAGCCCTGTCACCATCCATCCCGCGAACAGAGACCCGATCAGCTTGCATGTTAAAAAACGATAGCACTGTGCAACATTAATTAATCCCATGGTTCCGACGGAACCAATTTTAATTCCAATTAGCCCCTGTTCAATACCTTCAGTTCTTTTAAACTCTTCATATAAGCCGCAACCTTCAATTACAGCCGCAAACAGGCCAAAACCAGCTGAAATCAGTGTAAAACGCGAAAACTGCCGGGCCTGCTTAATTAAGTCATCACTAAACTCAGCTAACTCTTCAGCCCCCGCTTTAAACCAGAGTCTTACGGGTTTGCTAAGAACGTCTTCTTTTCCTTTTATCTGCACCCATGCACTGCCTTGGAAAACCCCGGCTATCGCAGCCGCGGCATAACCGAGGCTTTGTTTAACCAGTCGCTTTTCTTCCGCTGATACATACGCTTTGCCATGAATATCGTTGTAAGCGTTTTTAACCGCAATAATATTCAAAACGGCGACGATACCGCCGAATTCCCCCAGCCTGTTCCAGGTAGCTTGAGTCTGCGCTTTGCCCTTGGTTAATATCGCCTGCGTCACAGTATGCTTGAGCGTTTGGGTTAAATTGCGATCGGTCGTTGCTACCAGCAACGGTACCTCAAAAGCGGTTTTTTGGTAATTCCCTTGAGTCCGACATTAGTGGCATATCGCTCGGCTAGCAATCTTCGCCATTGATAAGCCTGCGTGGCGTCTGGGTGATTGATGGTGAATGCCGGCGATAAGTAGGCGACAACGCTACTCATGGAAGCCACTTGTCGGGCTAATATATTCGCCGGCACTGAAATGGCAGCAGTAAATGCCGTCATGACTTTTTGAAGTGTGGTACTGATTTTTGACCAGAACGGTGAATGCTGTATTTCAGGGTGCTCGATGAAGTTGACGATATCATTTCGCCTGGCAATCCAGTTGCCCAGATCCGAATATTTCAGTATCTGATTTGAATCTTCCGCCTGAAAGGCTTTGCCAATCACCTGATGAAGCTCAAGATCAAAACCAGAGAGGGTAAGGGCCACCAGACTGGTGGGAGATTCAAATTCGTCACGGATCCACTGCGCCATTTCTTCGGTGATATTTTGGCTGATCACTTCAATGATATTTGCCATGAAGAAATGCAGATAGGTTTGATCACGCTGGCACTGATTATCGACAAAGCATGCCTTCGGATCGTTGCCTAAACGTATTAAGCAATGCTGCAAATCTCTGGCGGCTGCCTGCTGATGTTCAAAGCGCTTTTCCAATTCGGTTTTGATTTCATCGTATTCTTGCTGAGCTTGCTTCCAATCGACCACTTCACGGTATTTCTTTCGCAGTACCCAGGGGCGGAGCGCTTCCATATTCGGTTTTGCGTTATATTCCTGTTCTATTTCATTTGTTAGCTGCCGAACCGGAGCTTGATCTATTTGACCATATTGCCTGGTATTAATTGAGTTGTGTAACTCCAGCTCTAAATCATAGAGACGGCTCACCTTCTCATAATATTCACGCTTCATCGCCTCGGTACTGATACCGGCGGGATAATTGAACGTGTCGCTGGCGGCTGCAGCCGTTAGCTGGAGTATGTGCTCCATGACCAAAATCTGATTACCTTTCTTTTCTTCAAAGACTCGGTTATCCGCAATCACAGTGGCAAAGTGCGTGGTTATATTGGTTAAGTCGGCTAACAGATCATCCAGCGCCACATAAATGGCATCCGATACTGCTAGGCATCCACTGATGAGATCAAACTCACTTGCAACGGGTTTGAACTCAACGCCATCAAAGACGTCAGACGTGGCACACGCCATGCCCGCGAATCGATCATCCTGTGTCCCATTTGGCTTTATATCGACAATGTGTCCGGCTAATTTAGTGGTGGTAAATTCAGCGTCATAATCTGATGCTCTTTCAGACTTAACATCAAATCATTTCTTTCGGTCATTTGCTGAAGTAACTAGCCCGCTTTTACCGAGCTGCCCGCCTACACTTTCCCGCCGCAGCTGATTTTAGAGCCGCCGACGGCGATGGGTTTACCATTCACCAATACCGACCCCACACCCGATGCGATGCTGCGCGGGTGCGGCGGATGCTTGGGTTTAATATGCGGCATTAATGCATCGCCCTTGCGGGCCACTGGACGGCCATCAATGAAGACGTCTGAGCTGGCCGAAATGATCGGGGATGGATGAAAACCATCATGCTGGGTGCCGATATCACCCAATAATGCTGCTTAGGCATAGGTAAATCCTTTTTAAAAATGTTAGATTTCCGTACCTAACTTGTCTGTTAGAATACAGCGCTTTTTTTGCCAGTTGATATCTTTACCTGCATTATCAAACATCTTGCGGTATTTTTTATCGAAGGTTGCTTTGTCCATCTTGCGCCAAAAATCAGCAGGGCATTTCTGGCCGCTGGGTAAGCGTCGCTTGCCTTTTTTATCGTATTCGGCAGTGACCGGGTCAAGGTGGCGGCAGTACTCTAACTGGGGGATATCAGGCAACGGCTGGCTTATGTCCATATACTGGCGGATGAACTCCCACTCGATAAAATTATTACTGGCATGACACTCAATGGTTGAAAAAGACACACCTATAGGTTTACCACTATAACGATTACGGATGTCATGATCAAAACTGCTAATCATATATCGGTCGCGACGGTGAACAGAGTAGGAATCAAAGTCTTTAATATCTTGCTTAATGAGTTTTTTATTATTCCAAAACCCCACCTCGCCGGTTCTTCTAAATAATGTCACATAATCTTTAACATAATTGTTCATTTCAAGAGGCTTGGTTATTTTAACTGCCCACAGCAGCAGTATATTGACAAGAAAAAATTGCACCGAAAAAACAAACAAATCCACCCAACCACCAAGTGTGATTAATATAGTCACATCTTTACCATCAGCAGCGTATACATAAATAACCATGGTACCTATTAACGGTATAAAAAAAATGACGAAAGTAGAAAGAAAATTTTCATCCAGGTGTGTAATAAAGCCCAGCCACCTTTGGTGGTAATGAAGTTAAAGCTTTCATGGTTCATTAAATGCTGAACCTTAATGAAAGACGCTTTGTTTAACAGCCAATCTTCAACAAACTTCATCGGCAACTGCCGACTATAGTCCTTCAGCCACGGCTGCCGTCTACCCGCCAGTCGAATATCAAACGTTGTATTATCCCAAGGCCGTTGTAACTCGGCGGTGCTACTGTTGAAGGCGGTATCCTGGTAATAATTGTCATTCATTATGCTAGCCACTCTATTTCTAGTTTTCCATCATTATATTTTTGCTCGCTATCAATCACTTACAGAGGTAGTTGCTGAAAAGTGATAACAAGTCCTTTGCAGCATAGGCTAATCAACAACAAGAGCATGAGTCGGCATAAACTACCTCTGTAACAACCAACTCATTACTGACAAGCAGCCAATATCATCAGTAATGTTACTTCAGCCATAGGTTAAACTTTTTCATAATGTAAACATTAAATTTTCGTACCCAGCTTGCCTGTTAGAATGCAACGCTTGTTTTGCCAATTGATATCTTTTCCTGCATTCTCAAACATCTTTCGATACTTCTTTTCGAAGGTTGCTTTGTCCATCTTGCGCCAAAAATCAGCGGGGCATTTTTGGCCGCTGGGTAAGCGGCGTTTACCTTTTTTATCGTATTCGGCAGTGACCGGGTCAAGGTGGCGGCAATACTCTAGCTGGGGAATATCAGGCAACGGCTGGCTTATATCCATGTACTGGCGGATGAATTCCCATTCGATAAAATTATTTGAATGACTACGAACTGATGAAAAGATCATACCAAAACCATCACCACTATAACGGTTGCGGATCTCATGATTAAAACTGCTAATCATGTATCGATCTCGAAGATGAATGGAATAAGAGTCAAAGTTTTTAATATCTTGTTTGTCGAATTTTTTATTATTCCAAAACCCTACTTCACCAGTTCTTCTGAAAAGGGTTTTATATCCTTTAACAAAGTTACTCATCGCAAGGGGTTTGGTCTTTTTAACTGCCCACAGCAGCAGTATATTGACAAGAAAAAACAACACCGAAAAAACAAACCAATCTAGCCACCCCCTTAGGGTGATTAATAAAGTTATCCCTTCACCATCAGCGAAATAAATAGTAACAGCAAAGGTTCCAATTAACGGTATAAAAAAAATTGATGTAAACACAGAGAAAATCTTTAACCAGGTATGCAATAAAGCCCAGCCACCTTTGGTGGTGATAAAGTTAAAGCTTTCATGGTTCATTAAATGCTGAACCTTAATGAAAGACTCTTTGTTTAACAGCCAATCATCAACAAACTTCATCGGCAATTGCCGACTATAGACCTTCAGCCACGGCTGCCGCCTGCCCGCCAGTCGAATATCAAACGTTGTATTATTCCACGGCCGCTGTAAGTCGGCGGTGCGACTATTGAAGGCGGTATCTTGATAGTAATTCTCTTCCATTATGCTAGCCACTCTATTTCTAGTTTTCCATCATTATATTGTTGTTCGCTGTCATTCTTTTTATAACTAAAAACCAGCTTTTGGGGGACAAACTTGTTTTGATTTATGTCAAACAAAACAAGTTCACCTTGCCAGCGTGCTGCTACTGTTGATAGTGAATATTTTGCTGCTATCTCGTTCTGGTGATACAAACAATCAAAGCCAATAATTTGCCCCTCATTACCATTCAACCATTTCCCCTTTACCATTGGCGTTATGAATGAGCGCTGATTTCTTGCACTCGATAACCGAAAACGTTTTTCTAACTCCATTGATATGATTGGGTTTTTGTTGAATGTGAGTAGCGACATAGACGGATGAGATAACAGGCCTGAAGCAATTGTCATTGAACTGTCTCTCTCGTCTCTAAATGATGTATCTATTTCGATTAAGCGAAATAGTTCAGCAATCAATTCAATTTCACTTTTCTCATTTTCAATACCGGTATAAAACGGTGAAGGTTCAATTGATTTATCTTCTTGACCTATTAGCCATTTATCCACTTTGTTATCTTTCCATAACTCCCTCAAGAACATTCCACCAGCACCTAAAAATAGACCTAATGATAATAAACCCAGAGGCGTTAGCCCCATAGCGGCAAGTAGCGCAGTACTGGCAAGAAGCTCACTTCCCATTGCAATGCCCATCCCTACCCCGGCAAAGATTGACGCGATACCCGCATCGTTATCTTTATCGTCAATTAACCGAACACCTTGCCAGATATCAAGTATCGCGGTTAGCCCGCCAGCAACTAAACCTGCAACTTTTAAGCGAGAAAAACTTATTGAATTTTTTAAATATTTATTATCAATTGCAAACCACTCAGAACTCACCTTCAACGATACCTTCGATAGCGGCATGACTTCCCGATACAGCGTCAAACTTGTTACAGTCAAATCGCCTAAAGCGCTACCTATGGAGGTTACTAAATATATATCATGCTCTCCACTTTCCTTATAAGTATTAGCATAATCTTTAATTGCATACATCAAATTAATCGTGTCAATTAACGTTAACCCTGTCAGTATTCCTTTAGCATGATCCCACCAGATTCGCAGAGCAATATTTTCACGCTTTGTGTCTACCTCAACATAGGTTGCTAAAATATTTCGTTGATGACCTGTCTTTTGTGCCAGTTTTAAATCACGAGGATTATTAGAAGCGACTAATTCACTACCGGAATAAAACCGACTGTTATCAGTACTCCTTAATACAGGTACACCTTGTTTTTTTAGTTGCTTAGACGTTTGAACGTTTATTTGTTTCAGATCGGTAATTGCATTTAATGGCGATAGCAGTGCATTCTTTGCTCTCAGATTTGCGTCACTATTTTGCAGCTGTTCAAATAAATTGCCGACTTTATTTTTTTTGTACCGGTATAAATATGAGAGGTTAGAAACTGTTTTTTTGTTCCATTTTCCTTCGCTTTTTCTAACAACTCCTTTGCGTACGCATTCATATATTCACTGATTAATGCCGTCGTCCCGCCAGTAACACGTCGCATTAGACCGAAGCTGGTAACCGCCATTTCATACATCAAATCGCCAGCAACATTTGAATGTCGTTGTTGCTCAACCAGTTTCTTTTCGACCACTGCCATGGCCTGCTGTTGTTCTTTTTCCCTTTGCATAAACAATGCTGGATAAGGCGTATCAAACTGGCTTTTCTTCCAGATCGCATGATTGACATCGCATATTTTTTCAAAATCGTGCGGCCTGAATAGCCCGCTACCGTCGTTACCGGCAGTGCAGTTTTCCTCTGATACCCCCATAAAATCAAAAATGCCGCTCAGACTTAACTGCTTCTTAAAATCAGCCCCTGAACCTTGTAACGCGCTGTCATTGCGTACCCATTTAAGCTCATCTTTGGTTGCCAGCTTATCAATGTCTTCAACCTTGATATTGAGCGCTGCCAGCAAAGCCGGAACTTCCATAAAACCGGCAATGTAATCGGCATCATCTAACGAGAATAAGTCTCTCAAACTATTAATAACAAGCGGCGTATCGCTGACTAACCGGTAAAGAGAAGCCATCGCCGATGATAGATTTTGGTGCATTACCCAACGCTCATAAAGCATGATGCCCGACGCAAACACTGTTCCGGGTTGTAAGTTGATTTTATCGCTGTGATACGGATTGTCTTGCGTGCCGGTTTTACTCGCCCTTACCAGGGAATTAACCAACATGGAACTGGTACCATAAGGGGTGTAGTAACACGCTTCACACAATAGTGACAGGCATCCCGCACTCGATTCCATCTGACTTAAATATTGGTGTATCGCGCCGCGCACGTCTGCGACCATAAAGCCGTGAATGGCTTTATCGCGAACCCGTGTAAAGCAATCACCCGTTGCTACTTCACCTATCTCTGTTGCCGGTATCTCCGCTTTCTGATCTTTTTTTGGCCCGGCCTTACTGACCTGTTTAGATAACGCCGGTAATACAAATTCAGGCTCTAACTCTGCCAGTTTTTCAGCATTAAACGTCTTCGGATCGGATATCGCTTTTACTGCTGATTCCGACTTATTCTTTTGTTCTCGTGGGTATTGACCACTTAAATCGTGCAGGAAATGTGTTGGCTGTAGCAGAGCTTGTTCAATAATCGGTTGTCGGGGGGTCTGGGGTTTTATGTCATTAACGGGGGCGGCGTAATGCGCGGTTCTGGGATCAAATTTTTCTTTCCAAAATTGTTCAAACAACCTCACTGGAGATTGTGTACGAGATAAATATCGATCCTTTCCTTTTTCCAACCAGTTGATATAGGCGCTGCTCCATGGCTCTGATGAAAAGGCAAAATCTATCTGGTTTTTCTTCTCCCCGCTTATCGCTGAGATATCTTGCGGAAACCAGATGGTATCTTGCGCCTGCCCTGCTATGACCCTTGGCAGGTGCGGCTGATCTTCTTGCCATTGTTCACGCCATGTTGCTATATCCAGATCGGTAAAGGTTAGACAGTTGTCTTGACTGTAATCAATAACGATCTCACGCCATAACCGACCATTGTTGAAGACATAAAGAAACCCCTGAGGTAAGGCGATTATTTTCTCTAATGCCTGATTATCACTGCCGGCCTGCTGCGTCAGCATATGGGCATCTAATGAGGTATAGGGAACCGCGGCATTGATCCGGGCTTGTTCCCGTTTTCCGTCTTTTGCCGGGCGGGCCGGATTTAACATCACCCCGCCCGTTAAAGGAACGTAATAAGGCTTATTATCACTGCCTGTATTAATTGCAATCACATCTCTCGCGTTTGTTTGTTGATCGCAAGCCATATAGTCATCAACAATAAATTTCGTGCTATCGTTGGTCGTCACTGATTTTTCAAACGGCAGAAATAATTTATTGTTTCTAAGCAGCACCAGTTTTTGCTTTTCATCAACAAGCCCCAGCACTTCAATAATTAAGTCACAGCCTTGATCACATGCGTGCCGAGGTGAATTGGATGACATTATTCTTTTCCTTTATTTGATACTTTTTAACTAATGCCAATGCGGCTTTTATTTCATATCCGCGTTGTGTTATTTCCATCAGCAACGCTTTTTGACTATCTGGCGTTAGATCATTAAGCCCCAAGCAGAATTGCTCCGCTCTGAGAGGGTTGATTGGGCTCTTGGACAATAAAGGCATAAGCCATGACATTATCAACTGATGCCGTTTCTCTAAGCTCAGGTTAGCGAGTTCAGCTTTGCCTTTCAGCTTCATTGCGACATTATCAATAACGATGGTATTTTGGCTTTGTTGTAGCTGTGCCAATTGGCTGGGGGTTAATGCTAATCGGCTTGAGGTTGTATCAATCTGAGGATCAGGCAAGTTATCAGCATACTCCCAACCCATAATTTCATTTTCATATCGGTGTGGCCAAATCCAGCGCGCTTCCACATTCCCCATTAGATACTGTCTTTGCTCAGGCACCACATCTGATAAAATTGCTGATAAATAACGCGGCTCATAAAATCGAAACAGACACTCTTTCCCATCAGCACAAACCGTTAGGTTTCGCTTCAAGTGCTCTGCAACCTCACTTTGTTCTAACTTTGCCTGCACCGCGAAACCGGCATAACCACCGGTGATAAATTCATTGATAAAGAATTCAAGCAACCTCTCGGTGCTTTGTACGATGACAGGGCCATCCATTGCCAATGAATGGTATTGCGTTGCCGAAAATAAGAAATCCAGCTCTGGCATTGGATCAATATTGTATATTTTGGTTAGTAACCCCGGATCATAAGATGCAGTATCAAGCACCAGATATAACGGACAATGTGATATCAATACATCTGAGAATTTATCGACCATTACGCCCCCTTATTTGTCTTTAAACAAGGGCAATCAGACAATGGGCACGAACCATCGGCTTGTTTCTCACAATGTGCGATCAACGCATCATCAGTCATTAATGAGTTACTGTTTACTGGTGCAACGGCCCTTTTCGCCATATTCCCAAACGCGGCCAGAGACATAGACGACGCCACTGTTTGTACCTGCATCGCGGTTGATGCGGCCAGTGCGTCAGCCTGACCAATCACTCTCGGCAATTGTGGCGACTGGCCTCCGTAGCCACTCCCCCTTCCCGCGCTGCCGTCAGAATTCAGCTTGATGCCGGATGGGTCGATTTTCACGAAACTGCCGCCGCCTTTCAGGGTGATTTCGGATCCGGCTTCAATCACTGCTTTATTGCCCACTTTGATGTGGATTTCACTGCCCGCTTCGGTAAGGTGTTTGCTGCCAATTTTGGTCTGCTGCGTGCCTGCAGTCTCGTGATGGTTATCTCCGCCGACCTTTTCGAACTGATTTCCGTTTACCGTGCAGTGATCATCAACTTTGATTTCCTGATAGCGGCAATCGTGGACAGTAAGGTGATCGGCATTCAGTATTTCCTGGGTGCGGATGTTTTGTACGGTGGTATCGAGATCTTTGGCGGCATGAAGATAGACTTGTTCGTTATTTATTTTGTCGTCAAAGCGCCATTCATTGAAGTTCTGCCCGCCGACACTGGACGATGTTTTAAAGGTGCTGCGGGTTTTATGCTCGGGCAGGGCATAAGGCACTTGGTTTTTGGTGTTATATAACGCACC